>JAQYWN010000742.1 GCA_029379265.1 Rhizonema sp. NSF051 | reverse complement strand
ATTCAAATGGGTTAAGTAAAAAATTAATAATTTTCACCCAATTGCCAGCTATCTCTTCTTGGTCCACGCACATTAGCTCTGCTATTCTCGGATAAATATTATTAGTTAGTCTGTCTCTAATTTGTTGATCACGCAACTTGACTACATTAGCTATTTTTAGTCGAGAAAATCCCAGTAAAGAGTAACAAATAATTAGTCGGTCTAGTTCACTGAGTTTCTTTTTATTTGCCAGAGTATCTAAATTCTGTAACAAAAGTTCAATATTGATAGCTAGCGTTTCTATAACCTGCCGACAAATTTGACACATATTCAGATCTCCGAGTCTTTTTTTCGCTCATGATAGTCTGATTTTCAGGTCAGGTTATCCTATTGGTGTGGAAATAATTTCTACAGATGTCGTCACCTAAAGCCCATAAGAGTTTGATCTAGTGACGACGTTCGTTGGCTTTCTTTGCAAACTGTGAACACGCAGAATTTCCTTTGGAAATCGTGGCAGTCCCGCATGTTGATTCTGAGAATTCTTCCTGGGCGGCTTATCTCACTGGTGCGCCAAGCGATCGCCAAGTTGTACACCATTACAATTGCTTGATACACGCTCAAAAACTAGCTTACCCATTTTGCTATATAAAAAGGCAGGTATGCTAAAGATTTTAAGTAGTCTTTTCTACTTAAAAAAGCAGAATTAACTTTAGTCTGGCCCCTAACGGGTCCAAGACCCCACCAAATCAAAGATTTGATGGTGCTTATAGGTGAGGGCTTGGACCCGCCACTGATTATCTTTCCTTCTGCTTTCTAACCTCAGCATAGCTGCCTTTGTTTTTGATTCCTTAGCCCTTACCGACTGGCTGCAATATCCTCCTTACGCCGTACAGTCGCCCTCCGTTTCTTTTTAAGTGCTGAAACCTGAGAGGGTTTTTTTCCTTTTTGCGTCTTTGGCGGACGACAGCGATCGCAGTACAGAGGCTGCGAGGGATAACAGATGCGCTCAGCCGGTTGATTACAGTTCTTGCAGATGAATCGGTATATTCGTTGCCGAATGAGGCGGGTGTGAGCCTTTACATGAACTTCTTGAGTTTCCATCCCAAACAGACAAGTCTCCTACATATGAATATCTATTTTCAAGGTTATCTAAATAGGCACAATGATCGCTAGGTCTTCAGGATAAATAACTTGGCACATCTATTCCGTCACCAAACTGAGATTATCGGTTATTACTTAGTAAATTCTAAAATTTAGTATTATTTACTACATATAATTAGACAGTACACTTCAGTGAGGGCGGCTATCGTCTTTCCGGTTTTGCTGCAATACAGTTGCGCTACCTTTTTCTTTTGCTGCCGTCATATCCCGAATCCAGGCTAGCTGTGTTGAAAGGAATTTTCGGAGTTGTACTAAAGAAAAATCCTTAAAATTTTATAACTGATAGCGGACTCAGATAAAAATTTAACGGGATTTATAAATGGATGATGACTAACTTTGAACGAGTGCATTCGTCGGAAACAAAACTCGTAACTTCTCTTCGTTGAACTTTCCAAGACAAATTTTTCGTTTTTCATTCTGCCATGCTGTACTAGTTGAACGAGATGACGTGATGCATAGAAAGAATCCAACAATGGTGAGGATAAGAAATTGGCAAAGAGGAAGCGAGCTGTAGTCAATTGAGCGTGAGCAAGTGTCATGTTTTCAAACAGCAATTTAAAGCTCTCACTAACTAAGGGGAGAGCGTAAAAATAAAATACCAGCCATATTTCGGGTTGACGGGTTGGTATCGAGGGATCTAAGTTTGACGGCCGGTCTTTTATTTCAAGGCAAGTGCCTAAACTCTTGTTCTCACAAGAAGGCGTCCTCGATTAAAGCACCATGATTTATGAGGTTCTCTACCTACTACCTATTCTTTTCTTAGATCGATTATACCAATTTTATCTATTCAATATGTAATTATGTTGGTAAGCTACTATCATTAACCACTTTTACGCTCATAAAAATTCTCGTTCACAATCCATGAAAAAAAGAAGAATTCTTAGTTTGATTGCCACAGCTGTTACAAGCCTACTTTTAATAGTTGGCCTCCGGTTAGTCAATCCTTCTCCGGTCTTAGCCCAGTCAAGTTCTAGCATGCTGATATCTGCTGCCGCTAGTCTAAAAGACGCGATGACAGAAATCAAGCCTCTTTATGAACAAAAACAATCTGGTGTTACTATTAATTACAACTTTGGTGCTTCTGGTGCGTTGCAGCAACAAATTGAGCAAGGTGCGCCAGTGGATGTATTTATTTCTGCTGGTAAGAAGCAAATGGATGCATTAGAGCAAAAAGGGCTGCTGGTTCCAGGTACCCGTACTAATCTGGCGAATAACCGTTTGGTGTTGATTGTACCTAATAACAGTACAGTTGGTATCAATAGTTTCAACACCTTGACAGATTCTAAGGTTAAGCGGATTGCCGTCGGCGAACCCAGAAGTGTCCCGGCAGGGCAATATGCCGATCAAGTCTTGAAGCAATTGAATATTTACGATCAAGTTAAGTCCAAACTGGTGTTTGCCAACAACGTGCGACAAGTCTTGGCTGCGGTAGAAAGCGGCAACGCCGATGCTGGTTTGGTGTATGCTTCTGATGCCAAAATATCCAACAAGGTAAAAGTCGCAGTCGTTGCTGACGAAAAATCCCACTCCCCAATTGTTTACCCAATGGCTGTCCTTAAAAGAAGTAAAAATATTGATGCGGCTAAGGCTTTTGTTCAGTTTTTATCTGGTGAGCCAACTCAGAGTATACTCCAAAAGTATGGTTTTCTTGTGAAATCCCCAGTTGGCAGCCGTTAAGGTGTCGGCGTTACTCATGAGCGGTGCCTAAATATTACCCATTTAGGCAGCAGAGTAGAAGAAATTACATCGCAAGTACAAGGTAAATGTTCTTAAAGGGAAAAATACTGGTGTCCATGTAGGAAGAGTTATGACTCGAAATACTGGAAAGTTTGATATCAATACCTGAACAAAGACTCTGCAAATAATTAATCATAAATATTGTACAGTCTTACAACGTCACGACGGTTATTTGTACTCTTTGTCCAGTATTGTCAATTGAATCCGTAATTAGAGGCGATCCGATCGCAATCACGATGATGCGATCGCCCCTATATTCAGAACTTCCGCAAAAATTGCCCTAATCGCGTAATTTATTAGGGAACTCCAAGAAATAAATTATCCAATTCTCAAACTCAACCTACTTCCTCATTCCCCCTGCTAGAAAGCTCCCTGCTCCCTGCACCCCCTTACAGATTGATTATTTTTTTATTTGGAAGTCCCTTAAACCTCTCCTGAGCCTAGAGCATCGAGAATTTGGAGAGTGTGCCTCAGTCCTAATATTAAACGAAACATACGCTCGACCTCTATATATAAACTGTTAATAACATATTACTAAATGTAAGTTTGTGGATTTAATTTACCACTATGCCATCGCATAAGACCTTCAGAGTTTATTTTGTGTAATTAATTTTGTCTTGTTATACCAATTTAAAAAATATTTGCAACACATGAATTAATCATCGGGGTAAAATTCCTTTGGAAGCCGCTACATGGGTAGAAGTCGCATTCTTTTTTGAACTTGGTATTACTTAGTTCTCCCGTCTCCTGATTTTTTAGCCGCTAACTCTTAAAATGAACTTAACTTAGAGTTAATCTTTAATTGTTTCTATTAGTTTTATACTGTGCAAGTGATAACACGTAATTGAGTTGACGAAAGCTCTACAAATGTTGCTTCTTAGTCTTATTCTCTTTTGTAGACAGTAAGATTTGAGACTATGTAACATTTGTATATTACGAAAAATTAAAATGAGTTGACACTAAAAAGCATTAGTGTAACTACAGATAAGCTGTACCTCCTAAACCAGGCAAAGTTGCGAACTACCAGTTGATTGCCTCTACCAAAATTCCACTATTCTTCGGTGATTGATGATCGCCTTCTAGCCGTAAATGATATGGCTGCTACTTAGGCGTCTGTTGTCATTTTCACAGAAATAACTCCAGCAACTTCGTGATTTGAATCTCCTAATATGAGCGATGCCTGCGGCGGGCTACGCCTACACAATCTCTTACCTCCGTTGAGAAATTGCGATCACTCCTGCTTATACACACAAGGATTACAGATGGCGTCGAACCCAGGTTTATTAATTTCGGAAATTTTTACTAACCCCCAAGGTACTGGAGTTTAGACTAAAGATAAGGGATGATCAAATCACACTTAGAGAATTATGGA
>JAQYWN010000741.1 GCA_029379265.1 Rhizonema sp. NSF051 | reverse complement strand
GTATATTATTTTATTTTATCCCTATTTATTTTGTCTATCTATATTGACAGGTTACTAACATATTTTAACTATATTCTTTGATAGCTTTTTAAGGAAGTAGTAGCAGTGTTGTTTCCTGCTACTGCTCCCTTATGGGGCAGGCTTGAAAGATAGGCTTATTGAGCAGGGATGCCGCAATGGGGTAGCAACGTTAGTGTTAGGTTGAAGATAGCAGATGCGATCGCATCTGCTGTTTACATTGTCGAAGGGAGTATACGGCAAACTATCAACGGCGTTAGCATATTGCCAAGAAATAAATGCCCAGCAGTTCATTTTAGAACTCCTCGTCGTAGTCGCGAAGCTCCGTTCAAGGGGAGTACTCAAAGAGAGCGAGACCGAAGCGCTTCGGTCTGCCGGGGGTTGCTGACCGAAGCGCTGTAGCTTCGCGCTTGTAAACAGCTACAACCTATCCATAGCTACCTTTACATTACCGGGCATTTTTGTTGACCAAAAAGGCAGGGGAGCTTTCTAGCAGTCTTACTGGGGGAAAAAATTCTTTCCTTCCCCTGCTAAAAAGGTCTCAAGCCCCTCCATTTATGGATGGAGAACAACAAAAATGTCTGCACGCTCCACTGGCAGATCTAAATCAGCTTGCCGATGAATAATTTCTACTGCTACTACCCGTGGCTTGATTGCGATCGCCATAGCTGCAATAGGCAAACTCCTGTATCCATCAGGTTTTGTCTTTCTCGCAATGATTGGCTCAAATCGTTCACGACACTTGTAAGCATCCATGCGGGTAGCAACAACGTGCGTTTCAGTACGGAGTCTATATTTTCTTGGCAAGTTCGTCTGCCTCCCAGCGATTCAAGCAATTAAAGAGCCAATTTTTGGAGTTAGTATCAGATATAAATGTAGCAGCTTTTTTTAGTGTTTTTACGGAGATTCCACACTGTTTTATCGATAGTAAAATTTCTTCATCTTGACAAGCTTCAAGTAAATCTTGAATGTCAGCCAACGATTCTGGTGTAACCCATTTTTCCTGTTCTTTGCGTTGGGCAGTAGCGATCGCCTGCCTCTCAGCTTGCAACCAAGCCTTCAGTTTGTCTGCCTTAGCCTTAGCCTCTAAATCACGCTCTCGCCAAGCCGTAAATACTTCGTCGCGACCATCGGATAAAGGGATAGGTTGTTTATTTTCATTAAGTTTGTAGCGAGACTTCACCTTCTTACATTCTTCCTCAGGAATTGGTTCTTTGAGGAAATCAGGCGCAGGTGATGAATAGTATCGGACTTGCTTGCCTCGTGGTCCCTCTCTCCCAACACAAACCATTTTCTGTCCAAGTAAGCCAAGAAGCAATTGAACGGCTTCAATCGGTTGCTCGACTTTAGAGAAATCAGTACCTAAAATCAATTTGAGGTTGTAACTGTTCTTCTTTAACTTATCGAAAATATCCAAAATTACTTCATGGTCTTTACTAAATTTTGAACCTTCCTTGTAAAGGCGTTGAATGCCCAAATAATCTAGAGCATCAATCTTTTTGCCAAGCATCGAACGATTGACATCAGGTGTAAAATATTGTCCTTGAGAGTTCAATGCACGCATTGCCGATGCATCTTTGTCATTCAAAAATTCTCGACCTTTCGTTAAGTAATAATCTAATTGAATTTCTGGAAACCAACCTTTATCATTCTTATCAACTAAGTCTGGTGTCACTTCAACTTTGTAAGAGCGTTTAAGTCGGGCTTTCTCTAGCTCTAACTGTTCTGATGCTGTCTTTCGTTGTCTTTTTTTTAGTTCATTATATTTATCATCACCAAGATCTTCAGATGTAGATACTGCTAATTTGTGTGCTGAATATACCTCACCTTTATTGGCTTTAATCTCTGCCTTAAGTACTTCTACTTGTGCCTCATTTATCTCTGTTAATCTGTTGTCATCCCCCATTTGCGAAGAATCTTTGATAATATGCCCTTCCGACTCTAAATCTGCCAAAACTTGCTGTGAATAATTCCGATGACCCTGGTTAGTAATAGCACCAAGTTTAGCCCAAGTTGTTAGACAAATCGATTCAAGTACTCCATCCAAATTTTCTTCAAATCCTGCTTCTGTTAACCGCTTAATGTGAGCCTTTCCGGTTTGATACTGAGTTTTTAAAAGCTCCCTATAATTAGTAGAACCATTGCCAACAAAGCCAAGTCCTTTTTTGGCAATCCAGATATAGCGAGGAACAGGTGGGCGATACCTCGATAAAAATTGCCTAACAGAATCAGCAGCAGAAACACCTTGGAAAACACCCCAAACACCTTGAAAGTGTTTTTCATCAATGGAAACACCAGTTTCAATTGTTGGGGTACAGATAACCAAGTCATAATCTCCAATTATCTTATTGAGTCGGGCACCGCAATCAAATGCAGGATGTGTTGGATCTTGTACTGTTTCCGAGTCAATTCTTAGAATTTTTAAGTCCGGGTATTTCTTCTGAAACTTTTGCTCTAAACATGTACTGCTGTGTTTTGATTTCCTTTTTTGTGCTGATAAACATAGAAGATGCTTTTCTCCTTTCTCCAAACCTTTCTCTAAAGACCCTAAGAGTTGAGTAGCATCAGGATGATTAAAGTGATAAACTGTCCAAGGTTTATCATATTTGAATTCATTTTTTATTATCCAAAAGTTAATATCTAGTCCGGTTAAACCCTTGATGAAGTCAATAGCAATATCGTTAAAATCGGCATCAGCAATGATAATTTTACCGCCTGATTTGATAACGTTTTGGAGAAGTGTTTTCAAATTTCGAATGATCAGAACTCGCTCTTTTCTGCAAGTACTTGATGATAAGAGGTGCGAGAGAAACTGCATTATCTCATCAATGATAACTATGGAATTTCCCCAATGTTCAGGGTTGAATTTCGCCTGAGAATTAAGATGTAGACTGTCAATACATAATGCCATCCCCAGCAAATCTTTCTGCCCCTCTTTCTGCACGGAAGTAACGTATGGAATCCCTAAACCGTCAGCAGTTTGAGTTGACAATTGAACTCTGTGGCTGATTAGCAGAACTCGCTTTTCTCCAGAATATAAAAATGGTTCAACAAACTTCTTAATCCACGTAGTCTTACCACTGTCTTTAGAAGAATCTATGGCAATTGCTTGAGCAGATGCGGGAGGTAATGTATCGTTAGGGTTCTCTAGATTAAGCAAGTAACGACGATTTAACAATTGGCTAACCGGGTAAGTTAGTTGTTTTAGTTGCTGACTCTCCCAAGTGTCAAAAGATTGAGCATTGCGATAAAGTTTACCAAAGCTTTCCTCAATGTCAAGCCCAAGTATTTGAGAGTTGTAACAGAAATCATCAATGCCTTTGCCTAGCTTGCTGTCCCAACTCATCACAGCGACTTCGCAACCTTGGCGCTTAAAGAGTCTGGCAGTTCGTGCTAGAGCCTGATTCACATCCCGCCGCGTTTCTCGCCGAGCGTCTTGATCGAAAGCAAAGTAGATTTTTCTCCCAGGCGTGGCGAAAACTTGCAGATGCGGAATCAATGTAGGCTTACTGTCTTCTAGTGGTTCGCCGTCTTCGTCTCGGGGAATGCGGTAGCCACTGCGGACACCAGGGAGTGCGATCGCCACATAGCCACGGCTAAGAATGCAACCCGCCTTTTTTGCTCCTTCAGTGATGATCACAGGAATTTGAGGATTCTCAAATACCCACTGCCAAAAGATAAAAGGATTCTCTGTAACATCTTTGTAGTTACTTGGCAGTGTGACATCATATCGGTGGGCGATCATCTGCCAAATCGCAACTGGGATTCTGAGGGCGAAGATTTCCGTTGCGATTTGTGGCGGTGCCTCGTATTTGATAATTTTGCCCTTTGCATCCAACCTTGGGGTAAGCGGCTTGAACTGCCCCCAATCAGCAGTATTTTGCCCAGTCAGCACATTAACCCCAGTACACTCCCATCCGCCTGCTTCGACATGGCGATACTTCTTCAGTAGCGACTCGCTTACCCGACCGTCGTTACGTCTTGGCAACTCCGGGCTAACAAATAAAAAACTGTATGGTGTCTGAGCCTGAAGCCATTTCACATTGGCATCAAAGATTTCATCATGGCAGCAGCTGTTCAGCCATTCAAGACGTGCAAGCTCGATACCACCTGATTGCTTCTGAGCTAATTCACTTGGTACCGGCTGCAGGTGCAAGGCTTCTGATAAGGGAGATGTTGTCATACATCCACCTCCACCGCATGAAGCGCGGCGTCACAACCACCGCTTCTTAT
>JAQYWN010000740.1 GCA_029379265.1 Rhizonema sp. NSF051 | reverse complement strand
GCTTGTCCACTCAGTGTTCCTGAGTCATTTTGTCTTGCGGTAGTCTAAACTCCAGTTCTGAGGTGCAAGCAGATTACTCTAAACCAGAAAAGGAGTATGAGAACAGTTTATTTCCAGTTGCACAAATTTTCGACTACTCCGACTGGATGACAAATTACAGCGAATTTTGGGATTTTGATAGAGAAAAAATTAAGCTATTTAATAAATTCAATCAGGAAATAATCAAACCATTTGAGCAGTACCAAGTACCAGTCATATTGCTGCGAAAAGAAACCTCAAGAGATGCAGTGTGTCATGTTTTTGAGAAGGTGAACACAGGCGGTGTTTCCCTCACAGTGTTTGAACTACTTACTGCTACTTATGCTGTAGATGATTTTAAACTGAGACAAGATTGGGAAAATCGAGAAAAGCAACTGAAGAAGTGGGCAGTATTAGAAAATGTTTACAGCAGTGATTTTTTGCAAGCAGTAACTTTGCTGGCGACATATGATCGCCGCAACCAGGAAAGTGCCACTGCCTATGAACCACACAAAGTTCCCGCTATCAGTTGTACTCGTAAAGATATCCTCAACCTGAAACTTACAGAATATAAAAAATGGGCTGATGCTGTTACTGAGGGGTTTGAAAAGGCTAGCAAATTACTTCATACGCAAAAAATATTTTCTGCAAAAGATTTGCCTTACCAATCTCAACTTACAGTACTTGCAGCTATCTTTGCTCTACTTAAAGGAAGCAGTGACATCGATTCAGTGCGTGCCAAGTTAGTACGTTGGTATTGGTGTGGAGTGTTTGGCGAACTTTACAGCAGTGGGATTGAAAGCCGTCTTGCCAAAGACTTGTTACAACTTTTGAAGTGGATTGAATTAAACGAGTCTGAACCCGATACAATCAAAGATGCTTATTTTTACCCCAACCGTCTTCTCAGACTTTACACCCGTCGGAGTGCTGCATACAAGGGTTTATCTGCTTTGCTATTACGGGAGCAGGGATGCGATTTTTTCACAGGTTATGAAATCGACACTTTAATGCACCATAGCGAACCAATAGATATCCATCATATTTTTCCACGTAGTTGGTGCGAAAAGAAAGGTCTCAAGCGTCAAGAGTACGACAGCGTTGTGAACAAAACACCACTCTCATCTAAGACTAACAAAATTATTGGTGGTTATGCCCCAAGTGTCTATTTATCTAGTCTGCAGAAAAAAGCCACGATTACTGAGGAACGGATGGATGAGCTTTTGCGATCGCATGTGATCGATCCAGATGCTTTACGTGCAGATGATTTTGAAAAGTTTTTCCAAACTCGACACAAAATGTTACTTGAGAGAATAGAGAAAGCTATGGGTAAAACGCTTCTGTATGATGATAAGTCGTTAGAAGATGTAGAACCGACTGAGTTAGATGAATAACTATGATCTGAAAAGTTAAGCGATCGCATCATCAAACAATGATTCTTGACTCTTGTGTGGAGGAATTTGGGCGAGGAGCCGCAAGGCGGTAGCGACGGGGGGTAACCGCTATCGCGCTCCGCATGAGGAACAACTTGAACAAAGAGAGTCAATTTTTTCGCTTTAACCAACCAAAGACTTCCTCAACGGATAAAGTTAGCGTTAGATCTTCTAACACAGGCAACACATCTGCTGCTGCCAACAAATCAGGTAAGCGATCGCGCTGATACACAAGTACACATCGCTCGCTTGGATCGAACAACCACCCCATCTGAGTGCCGTGTTTCAGACAGTGCAGAATTTTACCAGTGACTTTGGTTTGACTTTGATTCGGCGAAAGGATTTCAATCACCCAAAGGGGCGGAAACTCAATACCAGTACTAGCGATCTCACCGTTTTCATCCACTGGTAACTGGTTGGTAGCAACAACAACAATATCAGGAACGATGGAAAGATTACCAAAGCTACAGCGTAATTCTGGTAAGGCTTCGTATTTGCTGCTAGCTGCATCAATCGCGACAATCAAGCGCTTTTGCAAGAGGCTATGTTTGCCACCTCCCATAGGTTTTTGAACTACCTCTCCGTTAATGTACTCCCACGCTGGTGATTCATCAATGTCTAGAAGTTTCAAAAACTCCTCCAGACTAGCTGTTCTTGGAACTGCAATTGTCATTGCTTATACCACGTTTTTGACTTAATTTAATAATTAATTTAATCTGACTATCAGAGAAAAACAAGGATGAGTAAAATGCAAGCTTATAAACTAAAGAGAAAAATTTCTTGAACAAGCCACAATAGTTATCACAGAACCAATTAAACGTCAGCCTTATCTTGTAGAAAGTTGATTCAGGAATTGACCAATTCTCCATAATTCACGAAATGTGTTGACTTTTAGTCATTTTAGTGCTATTTATTTGACAACAGCACGTAGGTGTGCGAATTATTAGTAGACGACTTTTTCTCTCGTCAAATCGCTCTATTTGGGTTAACAGGATTTGCTGGTAATGGCAGTACCGCAGCCACTTCCGCTCTTACTCCCGTTATTGAGTGTAAAATTACTTATTTTTTTCTTCTTGACTGACAAAAGCTTTCACAGCGAGGGAGCAGTTTTGTACATCGGTATTCTTCTGGCTGCTTTGAAAGTAGCAATCAATCTAAAAGCAAGTTAAGAAGGCAGCTATGCTGGAGGCAGAGGGCAGCTATGTATCCCCATAAATAAATATATTCGATTTAATATGGACGCCGCATTCGCGGATCGCTGCGCGTCTCGAAATACATCTTCCTCCAAGTTTTTCATAAATGAATTTAGGGGCTTCAAACCCAGTGGCAGAGGGAAAATAAATTCTTCCCTTCTGCCCTCTGCCCTCTGCCCTCTGCCTTTCTTCGGTGACAACTATGAAGTTAGAAAGCAGTGCTTTTACAGCTAACGGACTAATTCGTGCTAAGTACACTTGTGACGGCGAAAATATCTCCTTACCTTTAACTTGGGATGAATCTTCGACTCTCCACCCGACTTGTGTGTACACCTTAGCTGATAAAAGGGGGTTGGGAGGATCTTCAGGGAGTGACGCTTCTAACTGAACCGTATTGCTTTTTGATCCCAAGCTAAGGAAACGCTATGTTTGTTTCGGCAACAAATTGCACTCTTAAAGTGATAATTGGTATTACAGCAACTCAATCTCTATACTGTTAGTTCACAAAACATTATGGGTTTTGCAGATCTATCGATCGCGGATATAGCAGCAGACTACGGTGTTCCTGTTGAAAAGGTACTATCTGTGTGCGACAAACTCTTAATTGTCTATAAAAATCAAAAAACCCGTTTGGCGTTAGAGGATGCAAAGGCAATTATTTCCCAAATTTTGGCTGAAAAAGATTTGAGAGGTATTGACTGAACTTGTTTGGTGAAATTGAAGCCACTTAAGTGGCTCACTGCTTATTCCTCGTGGAGCTGCAAGCAGTTAACACAATTGAGATTGAGCAGCGCAGTCGTAGCTGTGTTACGAATCGAAATTATTAAGGGGAAACATGTTAACAAGATTACTTAGCATTGTGGCTGCTGTTTTACTGATGTTTCAGTTTTTTGTCGGTAGCGCGACAGCAGTGGAACTAGACAAATCCACCCGTACAGTAGCATTAGATGACAAAGGTGAGACCATCGAACTTAGTCTAAAACAAGTTAAAGAAGGCAAACGGCTGTTTAATTACGCTTGTGCCCAGTGTCATGCCGGAGGTATTACCAAGACAAACCAGAATGTCGGACTCGATCCCGAAACTTTGGATTTGGCAACTCCACCTCGGAATAACATTGGAAGTTTGGTGGACTATCTGAAGAATCCCACGACTTACGATGGTGAAGAGGAAATTTCTGAATTGCATCCCAGCATTAAGAGTGCAGATATTTTCACCAAGATGAGAAATCTGAAGGAAGCCGACTTGGAAGCGATCGCCGGCCATATTCTTCTCCAGCCTAAGGTTGTGGGCGAAAAGTGGGGCGGCGGTAAAATGTACTTCTAAAGTTACTCTATACTCATTCAGCCGTTGGCCTTGACTCTCTCGAGTGCCTAATAGCTGAATGCAAAGCACCACTTTGATCAAGTCATTGACTCGTTTATGCTTTCTCACGCTCGCGTTGCGAGTCAATGACTCAGGAAAAATGACCAAAAGGTAAACGGTAGATGGAATGTAGTCGGTAGGGTTTTCAATCCACAGGGATACGATCACTCAGAATTACGGAAATATAAGCGGAAGTGTTTTTGCTCAATATTTAAAAAAAACTTGTATCTACGACATATTGTCATATTTGGGCT
>JAQYWN010000739.1 GCA_029379265.1 Rhizonema sp. NSF051 | reverse complement strand
CATTTATACCTGTGGTGAAATTTTGATTCTATGACTTAGTCTGAAGATAATCCTTTCAACAGAAGAACTTTGTTAGTTGAAATTTGTTATAAGAAGATATTATTAATATTATAAGATGTGTTTATGTGATAGATTTTTGTGTCAAGCTAACTATAAGATATTATCATAGATATCCGGTTGAAAATCTCAGTTTTAGTCTTGGCATACGGAGTATAATAACCACAATATCAACACTCAAGAAAAATATCAGGGGAGTAAGCTGAGTATAGTCTTAGCTTGCATAACTTTTTGTTTATATACTTAAAGTTCGCTAGTGTTCATTTTTATTTAGTAAACATCTAATATAGCTGAATATCACCTTTCGTTGCAGAAGTCACGTAGAGAATTAAGTTAGTGATTTGTGCTTTAAAGAATGGCGTACTTTAATTCAAGAAAGCATGACTACTCATCAGTTGGTTTCCACAGAGAAAATTACAAAGCTGATTCTCGTTTGCAGCCAAAAGCGGTTTACGGGTCGGTTAGATTTAGATTTTGATGTTGAAGCACTGAAATTTTTGCGATCATGGAGTTTAGAGTTCTACCAAGGTAGTTTAACTGACTGTACAACTTCAGTGCATCCGCAACGCTTCTGGTGTCGCCATGTGTCTTTACAGTGTCCCGAACTGCCCACATATAATGTTGGACAATCAATACCAGGTAAGTTTTGGGATTACAATGCTTTGACAGTCCTGGTAAGACAGGGGAAAATCCAGCAAGAGCAAATGGCGGCGATCGTTGCAGGTCAAATAAAAGAGATTCTGTTTGATATTCAACAGTATTCAGAACAGTTAAGCCGTCATTATAAGATTCCAAGGCAACTAATATACAAGCTAACTCCAGAAGATACCACAGATGCAGTAAATTCACCATTAGTTTTGCTTCCCGGTCTACACCTTTGGCAGCAAGCAATGCATAATTGGGAAACCTGGGTGAAAGCAGGATTGGCAGAATATTCTCCAAATTTGAGTCCTGTGGTTCTGCAAACTGAAGAATTGCGACAGCGAACTTCCGCAGCTGCATACAGCAACTTTGTCTCTATGGCAGATGGCAATTGGAGTTTAAGGGATTTAGCGCACAAGCTAAAACAGAAGCTTTTGCCTCTCACCCAATCAGTCGTGCATTATATTCACATTGGAGCGATCAAACTGATTGAGATTGAGGACTTTAAGAAAGAGGAGAGGAGACAAGGAATACAAGAAAAAGTGACAACTCCACATCCTCGCACCCCCATAGCTTCTGCTCCCCTAGTAGCCTGTATTGATGACAATCAGAACGATAGCCTAAAAATGAGTAACATTCTCAGTCAAGCTAGCTATCGGTTTATCAATATTCAGGATCCAGTGAAAGCACTGCTGATATTACTAGAGCAAAAACCAGACTTGATCTTCTTAGATTTAGTCATGCCTATTGCCAATGGGTACGAAATATGCTCTCAAATTCGGCGCATTTCAGCTTTCAAGGACACGCCAATAATTATTCTTACAAGTAATGACGGAATTGTAGATCGGGTGAGAGCAAGAATGGTCGGTGCAACCGATTTTTTAGCCAAGCCTATTGAGCGAGAAAAGGTGCTGAGATTCGCCCACAGGTATTTAGCAAAGACAACAGTCGGAGCGCACATACAGAAAATTCGGACTATGTCAAAAAACCAGAACCTTCCACAAGTAGAGCAGGAAAAAAGTCTATGATTACAGTCCTTTTGGTGGAAGATAGCTTGACAGAAACCGAGATGCTGACACGTACCCTCGGGCTGGCAGGTTTGATGGTAGTTAGTGTTACCAGTGGTGAGGAAGCTTTAATTAAACTCCAATCGCAAAAACCAGATTTGATGATTATCGATGTGATTTTGCCGGGACAAAGCGGGTTTGAACTCTGCCACGAAATCAAGACTAATAAAAGTACCCAACAAATTCCAGTGGTGATTTGCTCAACGAAAGGAACCGATGTAGATAAACTCTGGGGTTCAATGCTAGGAGCCGATGCCTACATACCAAAACCAGTAGATCAGCAAACACTGCTGCAAACAATTCAAAAACTGACTAAAGAAAGGCAGATAGCAGATGGCAGGAGGCAGAAAGGAATGAATTAATATACTCTTCTTCACTGGGTTTCAAGCCCCTAAATTTATTTATGAATAAAGTTGGAAATACGTCTGCTTGTTCTGGCGTAATGCTCTTAAATACTGCGTCCTTATTTAATAGAATGCTCCGGCAATTTATGGGGAGATCTTGATCACGGATGCATAGCTGCCTTCTTGACTGGCATTTAAAAATGGAGATTTATGCTGACTTCACTTGACTTTGATCTATTGGGTTTAGATCCACTACTAAGAGAAACTCACGTTTCTGAATTGTCTCGGTTGCTCCGCTTTCCCCTTGGTAGCGAAGACAGTGCACTAATACCTCTAGAACAAATTCGAGAAATTCTGAGTTTGGACATAGCAGAGATTCTACCCGTACCGGAAATGCCCGGTTGCGTTTTGGGCATTGGCAATTGGCGGGGAGAAATGCTCTGGTTAGTTGACTTAAACCATCTTGTGGGCTATCCACCCCTAAGTTTTGTGGCAGGTTCTCCTTTGGCTATCGTGGTTCAAGTGAATAACCAGTCTGTAGGTTTGGTGGTAGAGCAAGTCAACGATATCGAATCACACGACTTGCAGCAACTCCATCCATCAGCGATCGGCTTATTTCCTCCCCATATACAGCCTTTTGTCTTGGGATCTTTACCTGGAAGCTGTGGAACTGTTTTAAATATATCTTTTATTACTCAGTATCCTTTGTGGCAGACACATCAAAAGGGGAAGGAGTTAGGAGTCAGAAGTTAGAAGGCTTCGGAGTTATAATTCTCTCCCTCTCCCCTTCCACACGGTCAGAAACTGTAATCAAAATACATAGTATTGCTATGGTAATATAGGAACTCGATCAATATATGCAAACATTTGACACTCAGTCGCAACACAGGCAAACGCTTAGTCAAAATGGTAGAGAGACAAACGGCAATAGTATCAATCCAAGTCTTGCTTTATCATTAGTGACTGCTATTAAAGCAGACCTTGAACAGGTCAATCCTGAAACTATGGAAAAAGTTCTCCAATTGGAAAATTGGATTAAAGACTTGCAGGCATCTCAAGCTAACGTGGCTGTTGCTAGCCAAAAAGATTGTAAGCATGAGCGGGAGTGGTTGTCAACTGTTGCCACTCGGATGCGTCAAGCAGGCAATATAGATGATGTCTTTAGAACTTTATTAATAGAGTTGCGACAGTATTTACACGTAGATAGAGCTTTAATTTACCGCTTTGAGTCAGAAAAACAGGGGACGGTTATTGCTGAATCAATATTGTTTGGCTATACGCCCAGCCAGAGTCTGACTCTAGCAGCGATCGCATTTGGCGTTGACAATCAAAGCTCGTACCAGAAACATCAAGTGATCGCCCAGAATCATGCCGAGCAAACGGAGCCGAATCACTACCAACTCCAATTACTGCAAAATTTTCAGGTAAAAACCAGTCTGAGTATACCAATTAGACTTGAGGAGCAGGTATGGGGCTTGCTGGTCGTACACCAATGTAAGAGCGATCGCGAATGGCAGGAAGCAGAAATTAGTTTGCTCTACCAGATTGTCACTGAACTGACTTTAGTTCTGCAGACAAGGGAATTTCGCGCTCAAATGCAAAAACAGGTGGATCTGGCACAATATCTCTCCAAAGCAATAGATAAGATCCGCTCCTCTTGGAATCTCAATACGATCTTTAAGACAACGGTTAAAGAAGTTCGGCAATTACTTAACGCTGATCGCGTAGGAGTGTTTCGCTTTGAGCCGGGGACTAACTTTAATGATGGAGCCATGATCGTCGAAGATGTAGCGTTAGGCTATCATTCAATGCTGAACATCAAGATTCACGAACACTGCTTTGGTCAAGATTTTGCTTCCCAATACGCCCAAGGAAGAGTTCAGGTGATCGCCGATATCCAAGATGGGACGTTGAAAAATTGCCATGTCGAGCTTCTTGCTCAGTTTCAAATTCGCGCAAACCTCGTTGTGCCATTGCTGAAAGGAAACGAACTGTGGGGATTGCTCTGCGTTCATAAATGTACCGAACCACGGCAGTGGCAAGTTTTCGAGATAGAATCTGTCAAACAGATTGCCGCTTTGTTTAGTAGTGCTTTCTACTTAGGAATGTGGATTTAATAAAGTGCAAAACTTGGGGAAAACGTAGTAGGTTTAAGA
>JAQYWN010000738.1 GCA_029379265.1 Rhizonema sp. NSF051 | reverse complement strand
CAAATATTTACCGGAGGCCAAAACCGTTTATGTAAACTTTAAATGGTACTCAAGCCGGCCGGAATTCGCTAAATTTTTCAAAGAATTATTCGTTATTCGTTACTGGCATTAATCATTCATCTGTTTTAAATATTGTTCAAAGCCCAGTTTTTCTAAGTTTGCTTGCTTTGCCATTACCGATTCCGAGAGATTTTTGCGGTACTGTAGCACTTTGGCAAGTAATTCTTGTTGCTGGGTAGCAAGAATTTGTATTGCCAAAAGTCCAGCATTTTTAGCATTACCTATGGCAACAGTTGCTACTGGTATTCCTGCTGGCATTTGTACAATTGAATACAAAGAATCAATTCCTTGTAAGTGACGGCTAGGTACGGGAACACCAATCACGGGAAGGGGGGTTAAAGATGCTACCATTCCAGGCAGATGGGCAGCACCACCCGCACCAGCAATAATCACCTTAAGACCACGCTGATGGGCAGATTTGGCATATTCCACCATGCGTTCTGGAGTACGATGTGCGCTGATAATCTCCACTTGAGTGACAACACCAAATTCTTCACAAACTGCGATCGCACCTTGCATTGTCGGTAAATCGGAGTCGCTGCCCATAATAATGCCGATCATAAAATTGTTAATTGTTGGTTGTTGGTAGTTGATTGGTAGGGGCGGGTTTCATCAGATATTTTAATCTGCGGACAAATTATCTAGATTAAACCCGCCCTTACAGTTGGTGGTTGGTTGGTAGGGGCGGGTTTCATAAAATATATCAGAAGCTGACAAACCATTGAAATTAAACCCGCCCTTACAGTTGGTTATTGATTGGTAGGGGCGGGTTTCATAAAATATATCAGAAGCTGACAAATCATTGAAATTAAACCCGCCCTTACTAGCGATTTAGCTATGACTCCTTTAGACATTATCAATGCTCGAGTACCTGGTTACAAAGATTTGCAGAGGCTTTTGGTTAATCGGGGTAGAATTGAGCAAATTCTGCCAATGGGTACAGTTATCCAATGGGTGAAGCCCAACCTACAAGTGTTGGATGTTGCTGGTGATTGGATTTCTTTGGGTGGGGTGGATTTGCAGATTAACGGCGCAATGGGATTGGCATTTCCAGACTTAACGACGAACGACACCTATTTACTAGAGAAAATATGTCAATTTTTGTGGGATGCAGGAGTAGATGCGTTTTTACCTACCCTGGTGACAACTTCAGTCGAAAATATTCAGCGATCGCTTGCAGTCATTGCTGATGTGATCCAACGTCACAACATCAAAGAGGACGCTCTTAATTTTCTCTCCACGTCTTCTGCTCAAATTTTAGGCGTACATTTAGAGGGACCATTTTTAAATTATGAGAAACGTGGGGCACATCCGGCAGAGTACCTTTTACCATTAACTGTTGACGAAGTAAAGAGGGTTTTGGGCGATTATAGCCAGATTGTGAAAGTTATCACTTTAGCACCAGAGTTAGATCCAACTGGTGAAGTGATTCCATATTTACGTTCTCTAGGCATTACCGTTAGTTTAGGACATTCGCAAGCCACCGCAGCCCAAGCTGAAGGTGCTTTTGAACTGGGTGCGACAATGGTGACTCATGCGTTTAATGCCATGCCACCATTACACCATCGTGAACCGGGGTTACTCGGAGTGGCAATCACCCATTCTGATGTCATGTGTGGTTTCATTGCCGACGGTCAGCACGTCTGCCCGACGATGATAAATTTACTGTTACGCGCTTCTGGCACAGAAGGGCTTTTCCTCGTCAGTGATGCCCTCGCACCTCTAGGACTACCCGATGGAGTTTATCCTTGGGATAGTCGGCGAATTGAAGTTAAAGGTGGCACAGCAAGACTTTTAGATGGAACATTATCAGGGACAACTTTACCCTTGTTAGTCGGAGTGGAAAATTTAGTCAAGTGGGGAATATGTGAGGTAGAACAGGCGATCGCACTTGCAACAGTTGCACCCAGACAGGCGATCAGCTTACCGGGAATTGTTCAAAATCAATCAGCTGACTTATTGCGCTGGCATTTGGATCAAGCGACTCAAGAACTCTCTTGGCAGCGAATCAGCTAGAAGATTGTCTTGAATCATTTGTGACAAATAAACGCGAATTACCAGGGTATGAGCAAGCACAAAAACCCATGTTGGCAGACATTGACGAAAGACAACCCCAAATTTTATTGGCGAACCTGTTTCAAAAGTAGTTTGTAATGGTAACTTTAACCATGAGTAAACCTGAACAAATAAAGTTTTATGAACGTAGTTGATGATAAAAAAATTGTTAAAGAATATTTCAATTCCACAGGCTTTGACCGATGGAGACGCATTTATGGTGATGGCGAAGTCAATAAAGTCCAGCTAGACATTCGTAATGGGCATCAGCAAACGGTGGATACGCTTCTTGATTGGCTAAAAGCCGACAACAATTTGGCCGAACTCTCAATCTGTGATGCTGGCTGTGGTGTGGGTAGTCTCAGCATCCCCTTAGCTGAAGCTGGGGCAAAGGTTTATGCCAGTGATATTTCGGAAAAAATGGTGGAAGAGGCAAAGGAAAGATCCTTACAAACTTTGGGAAATGCTGAAAATCCCACTTTTACTACCCAGGATTTGGAAAAGTTAAGTGGGAACTATCACACGGTTATTTGCCTCGATGTACTCATCCACTACCCACAAGAAAAAGCTTCAGAGATGATTTCTCACCTAGCATCTTTGGCTTCCTCACGAATAATTCTCAGTTTTGCCCCGAAAACCTTTGCCCTCAGCTTATTGAAGAAAATAGGTAGTTTCTTTCCAGGACCTAGTAAAGCAACTCGTGCTTATCTACACCGTAAGGCTGATGTAATCAGAATTTTGGAAAGTAACGGCTTTTCAGTTCAACGACAGTCCATGACCAGAACACGCTTCTATTTTTCTCAACTACTGGAAGCCACACGTAAGTGAGGTTAGAATCGCAGCAAAGCTCAAATAAAACGGTGAACCAATGAAGACTGCTGAAAAATTAGCTGCTGGCTGGCTGCTGACACTTGGATTCATGTTTACGACGCTGTCATTCTCTGCAGTCATGGAAAAAAATACCATGCAGGAGACTATTTCACCAGGTGTGGAAGAGAATTCTCCTGATTTTGTGAATGAAGATGGTATATATAGGCTTGAGAGTGAAGCCACAGGTGGTTTGATTTTAGGCGTTCCCACCTCAGTGCTGGGGATTTGGCTGACTATGGGATTGTATCGTCGCAGTCAGCAAGAGAAAAAAGCGCTACAGGAACAGACAAGCGATCGCCTCCAGTCCACTTTTTATCGCATGATTCAAGAAAAAAATGGGAGCATTACTCTTTTAGGCTTTGCAATGCAGTCACAGCTACCACCAGCAGATGCAAGGAAATATTTAGATCAGCAAGCTAAACTTTTTAATGCCAACTTTAAGGTGAGCGAAGAGGGAGGAATCTCCTACTATTTTGATGTGTAATAGGAGCATAACTATCATCTGTAATTCGTAGTTCGTAATTCGTCATGACGAGAAATAACACTCCCGACTTCTCGCTCTCTCGTCGAATGTCTGGGTATTTCACCTCTGGAGAAGGCGGATATAATTTGTAATTGGCTCTAATGCGCGAATTACGAATTGTCGTGATCCTCTTATTGCCTTAGTACTTTTAGCAATTAGCTGTTCGCACAAGCATAGCGATATGACGCAACTTTTTTTGAGCTTAGCCGCCATTCTAGGCGGTTTATCTGTTGGCGCTGGGGCATTTGCTTCCCATGCTTTGCGGGAAAAAATGAGTGAGCGTTCTCTAGAAATTTTTGAGACTGGCGCTCGTTATCAAATGTACCACGCTCTGGCACTTTTGCTAGTGGCAGTATTATTAAGTCGCACTGAGTCTCCTCCACTTACCCTTGTAGCAACAGGTTGGCTGTTTATAATTGGCATAATTATTTTCTCAGGCAGCTTGTACGCTCTCAGCTTAACTGGTGTTAAGTTTTTAGGAGCGATCACACCACTGGGGGGAGCAGCATTTATTGCAGGTTGGGGTGCTTTAGCTTTTGCCGCTTGGAGTTTGAAGTTATAAATTTAGGTGTGACAATTATCGGGGATTAGGGTGCAAATACCTTTTATTAATTCTGAGTTCCTAGCTGATAAGTTCTGACTATTTTTGGAATTTACTTTTGCCTTGTTTGGTAATTTTTAATTGTTTAATTAAGGATACAAGCCTTCTGTATTGCTGCCTTTCTTCGTTCAAAAAAAAGGTTTCACATCAATTTTTACTTAATTC
>JAQYWN010000737.1 GCA_029379265.1 Rhizonema sp. NSF051 | reverse complement strand
AAGGAGTGTAGGCAAAACCACGACGGGCTTTGTTAACTTGAGCTTGAACCTGGTTATTAATGCTCTCGGAATTTTGTGCCGTTGTACTACCATTAGTAGCCGCACCATTTTGCTCGGTGGTTTGGACGTTACCTTGAGATTGGCCTGCAAAAGCTGTCGTGGGTGCAACCATCAATCCAAAAGCCAACAATCCAAGAGCAATAGATTTATTCAACATCTTTGTGTGACCTCGTTAGTTGTGTATATAGTAGTTATGTTGTTGTAGAGCTATGAGCCTTGAGTTCATAGCTGCATTTGGCTTAATTTAGTTGCCACGGCGAGAAGAAGCCGCTTGAGTCTGATTATTATGAGTGTTGCTCGACTGGGCAGTGGTGGAACCATCTGTCGCCGCACCATTTTGCACAGTATGCTGAGCCGAGTGTTGTGACTGAGGAGTAGAGTGTACTGGGTAATTGCTCCGGTGACGACTGTAAGGACGGTAGGCAATACCACCACGCGCTTTGTTAACTTGAGCTTGAACCTGGTTGTTAATGCTCTCGGAATTTTGCGCCGTTGTACTACCGTTGGTAGCTGCACCATTTTGCTCAGTGTTCTGAACGTTACCTTGAGATTGACCTGCAAACGCTGTAGTCGGTGCAACCATCAATCCAAAAGCTAACAATCCAAGAGCAAGAGATTTTTTCAACATCTTTTTGTGACCTTGATTAAAAGTGTGTGTATGTTGTAGAAATAGAACTGGCGGATGCTGAGTTAACTTATATAACTTCAGCATTGACAAAAGTCAGATTATCTATGTCAAACTTGTTTGCTGTTCTTCTTTCTTCTATTAGGTGCATGCTCATCGACTTATGCACAACTCAGCGAAAAATGAGAAATTTTTATTAAACCTAACTATTGCAGAACATTACAGAAGTTCGCATATAAACAAGAGCGTTAACCTGTGAAAAGCAAGTCATATCAAGCAATGCGAGCTAGTTCTGTGGTTACATTGCACCGGATTTATATAGCGTTTATCGTTTGACTCACATACATAATACTTTTAAGAGCGCTCTAACGGGCAACCCTCTCCTAAACTTAGGAGAGGGCGAGACTGTATGAAATACAACTGATAACTGCTATAATGGACAATTGCCACACTGTATGTCGTAAATCCAAAAGCACTGAGTGTCATATTGCCTTACAAGTGACTGGCATTTTGGAGAACAGATCTACACAATTGTATGGTAACAGTTGTGAACTGATTGACTGTTGCTACTTTAATACAAGGTCAACTAAGATACTTTCGGTTGCTGCCAGAGAATGAGTTTTAATTCAGAGCAATTGCAAACCCCATCACTGATTTGGTGTTCGTTGTCAGCTATCCAATCATAAATTTGTGTAGCTAGTGCTAATGCCACTCTCTGTGATCGATAAAGCTGAGGAGTAGGGCAGTAGGCTTGGCCATTGATGTGTATAGCTGCAATCTGCCAATAATCGCTCTCTGGTACAACTTCTAAAAACCCGTTACTGTAAGGCTCGATTATTCCTATGTTCATCTACAAACATCAAACTTTAAAACGTCACAACAAAGCCGAAACCAGCCATTCAACCGAATCAAAGCTGGTTTCCCCAGGGAATGCAGTAGCAACCCCATAAGAATGATTGTGGATTCGTAGTCAATGTAAATCTGAATTATTGGTCACTTTTTGGCAAGATATCGGTTATTGGCAGCAATAATGGCAAGAGAATTTATCAACTTTAACGGCACAATTGTCAACAGAACAGTCAAGCTAAATCTGGAACTTGTCCATTTTATGCAAAACTCGCGCTTTCAGAAGCTTCTGAGTATAAAGTAATATTGAGTTTTTGTCTTTCCAAATAGCAGTCGAGTGTCTTAAGGGCGACTAAAAGTTAATCACTTCAAGGGCGATCGCCAAAACCATAAACACCCAAAGCTTACAGCCATTCTTACAAAAGTCCACCTATTAGACGTTCGTAGTACTTGAAAATCATGAACATCGTATTCAGGTTATATTAGCTTGGGTAGAGTAGAGCGATCGCAAGTTCTCATAGTGCTTTGGTTACCTAATCTTGTTAGATAGAAATGGGAACACACTTTATCTTCCACAAGTTAAAATTTTAAAGGTTTGTAACAATGGTACAAGCAACGCAACCGACAACAGAACTATCACTAGAAAAAGTTAATCTAGCTGTTGATGCAATACTGAATGTTTTGGGAACTCCCGAAAATGATTTACATATCGAGGCTTTATCTGCGTTTCGTCGTGGCGATCACCAGATTGTCAAAAGGTTAGCAGCTACTAACCTTTGTGATCATTACTGCAAGGCATTAGGGTATTTAGGGGGCGCATTAAAGCTTACACCAAATACCGATACAATTTTGGCTGAATCAGCAAGATCAGCAGCTGAGTTTGTCAGGGAGAAAACATTACATCACCTTGGTACTGAAATTGCCCATGCACTTAACTGAACTCTATCGATGACGTAGCAATGTCGAAAATCTGTTTTTTGAAGGTTACGGAAAATTACGAGTTAGACGATACCAGTTTTACGACTTGCGATCGCTTAACTCTTGTAATAGGCATTACAGGCTCGATCACGGTAATCCGCATGCTTCAATGTTGAGGCAAGATTCTCCTCCCACCGATAGGCGACTGATAGTTGATCACAAGTAGCGATCGCCTGCCAAAAATTGTATTTTCAATCCATATTTTCGGCAGTTTTTTAAGTACTATTGCTTATTGACAAGTTTCTCAGAACCTTAAACTATCATTAAAGCGATAGGATAAGATAACAAGTTGCCCAAGTAATCACGCTCATTGTTAGGAGGTAGATAACAACCTTAAATCAAATTTCAGTAAACCCTTAAAGTTTTTCTAAGGGAGTGATTGTCTTCTACTGGGCTTTTTTGTGGGGCATTCGGAGCAAATAGTTCGCATTGTAATTGTGATTTGAGAAATACAACATTCTCAAGCAAACGTTTGAGGCAGGGGTTGCACGGTTACGGGGTGACCCCATAGAGTAGAAATGACGCCTTGCGTTGTCTGCACCTTGCCACTCGTCCAAAAATGCTCACTACCAGGTATCTTATCTACATTCAATAGATTCTGTGCTGCAAGTACCCGCGACAGCTGACGCGTGACAGGCACGCCAGTATCAATGATGGTTACACTAGGTCCCACTATATCGTCAATGAGTGGACGGAGGAAAGGATAATGCGTGCAGCCTAGCACAAGCGTATCTGCACCAGCCGCCAACAGTGGTGCCGTATACTGCTCAATCAATACACGCGTTATGGGACTTGTTAGATCACCAGCCTCGACTTGCGTAACAAGGTGTGGACAGGCCTGTGTAAGGATCGTGACGCTTGCTCCAAAGCGTTTTCGCAATAATTCAAACTGAACACTCGTGGACGTTGCAGCAGTTGCAAGTACACCCACGATACCCGTTTTAGTCATCGCTACTGCTGGCTTCACAGCAGGCTCTACAGCAATAATGGGTACGAGAAACGTTGCGCGGAGATTTGCTACTGCGGCAACTGTTGCAGTGTTGCAAGCAATCACCAGTGCTTTTGCACCCTGCACAAGCAGAAAACGAGTAAGCTCGAACGCACGCTGTTGGAGATACTCTGGCGTTTTGGTGCCATATGGAACGTGACCAGAGTCTGCTATGTAGCATAAGTTTTCGTGGGGTAGCTCCGCGCGAATAGCACGTAACACCGACAAGCCACCTACCCCAGAGTCAAAAACGCCAATTGGTGCGGAAGGGTTCATACACATAGTACGATGCTTAACTGTTCTAAGCGCTTGCAATTATATCTTATCTATGTGTTGAGTAACATATGTTTGGTTGGTGCTGGAAGATGCAGGCTTTTGAGTCAACAATAACAAACGCTACTCAGTAATTCTTCTCTATCATCCCGCTTCACCTTTACCATCAGGACATTAAAGCTTTCCTACTTTGATAATGAATTTCTTCTGCATTGAGTCATAAGCTTTTTGAATCCAATAGCCAATCATAAAAATTAATGGGATACCCACTATAGATAAAATGATAAATCTCTGTGAGTCAGAAAATCCGTGAGAAATTACCCAATTCCAGGCAGAACCTTTAGTCAGTACTGTCAAAATAGGACGATGAAATAAATATGCCGAATATGAGGCTAGACTCATTGCAGATAAAACAGAAGTAAATTTGTGAAAATGCTGAAAACTATTTTTAATAATTAGTAAGATATTTAAAGTAATAAAAAATAAGCTAATTTTACTCAGTGTTAAGAC
>JAQYWN010000736.1 GCA_029379265.1 Rhizonema sp. NSF051 | reverse complement strand
AACACCCTTTATATTCTTTTACCACGAAATATTACTATTTCGGAGATGTCTAATGTATAATTGACAAAAGCGTATACATTCTTTGCTAATTGTATATTGAAAGCCGCTTCAAGTCCTCTGGTACGAACTAAGCCGATATTTTCATAAGATGCTACGGGAACAGCAAAGTTGTAGGCAATTAAGTCAGAGATTGTATTACTAAAAAATGTTAGCCGCAATAGACCAAAAGACCCAATTTTTTGGTCTACACCTAAATCGTAGCTATCACCTTGTTCTGGTCGCAAATTCGGGTTACCAATAAAGGTAGAACCTCGAGCGTATAAGTCGAAAAGAGTGGGAACACGGAAATTTCTAATATAATTAGCTCTAAGGGTAGTGGAGTTGGAAACTGCCCAGCGTGCGCCTACACTTGGTGATGTAAAAGAACCATTTACTAAACTGTTGAAATCTTGGCGTAAGCCTAAATTAATGGCAAAACCAGGAGTAAAGTTGATTTCATATCTGGCAAATAGCGCTCCTTGACTGATGCTATCGTCATAAGTGACTGTTCCTTTTTGGGTAGAATATTGGAAAGTGCTATTACGCGCTGAAACGTTGCGGTAATCAAAGCCATAAGTTAGAGTTTGATTTTTGGCAAATTTCCAACTATGCTGTGTTTGCACTCCGTAGGAACTTTGTTTGTCATCAAATCGGTTTTCGGATGAAAGTGGTAAAGTTCGACTATCGTAACGGGTGTTGAGAAAATCTGCGTAAACTCTCGCTGTTAAGAGGGAATCATTTCCATTTCCCAATTTTGAGTTCCAGGTTAAATCAGTGAGAACTTGGTCTGTGTATTTGCGATCGCGATCAGTCAAAGAGTTAAAATAACCTTGTCCATACTGGGGTACGGGAATAGGAACTCCTCCTGGAACTCCTTGATCTTTTCCTAAGTAGAGAGTGGAGAGAGTGAGGGTGTTGCGCTTACCCAAGTCCGCCTCTAGTTTCAGATTAAAGTTGTTGTAAAGAACATCATTATTTTTCCGCGTTCCCTCAAACTTAGCGGATGGTATAGAAAAAGGATAGTTATTATCTGCTTGAGTGCGGTTGTAACCAACAACCCAAGAAATATCTCCGGCTTTGCCGCTATTTTGGATACCTTGCTGATTTAGTCCATAAGCACCATATACGACTTTTGCTTGTGTTGTCAGTTTGTTTATCGGACGACGGGTAATTATGTTAATCACTCCACCAATTGCATCGGAACCATAAAGGGTTGAACCTCCTCCTGGTAAGACTTCTACTCTTTCAACGTTGTCGGTGGTAATTTCTGAAAGGTCAAAGCTACCAGATCCGAGGTTGTTAATTGGTCTACCATCAATTAAGATCAACACTTGTTCTGAGTTAGAACCCCGGATAAATTGACCGCTTAATGCGTTCACTTCTGTCCCAACTGTTCCGTCTGGCAAGATTCCTGGAAGGAAACGCAGTGCTTCTGTGATAGTTTTTGCACCCTGCGCTTCGATTTCTTCTTTGGTAACCACATAAACTGGACGGGTAGAATCTTTCACTGTCCCTTCACGACGGAAGGGAGAGAACACAGGCTGATCTAAGACTTTACCGATGACTGTAATTTCAATATCGGGTTGTTGGGCTGTTGATGCGGGTGGCGTTACATCCACGACTAAACGCCCATCTTTTTGCACTACTGACGTGGCTGGCGCTACGAGTTTCCCTACTACCCGCACTTCGACTGTATGATCATCAAGCTGGGTAATATCAACTGACTCTATTCCCGGTTGGGGGTTCAATGCATGAAACTCTTGACCATTCGGTAATTGCAACTTTGTGTTTTTAAAATATATCAGCGATTTATTAGCGATCGCTGGAGAGGAAATAATTTGCAGTTTTTCTTTAGCAGGTGTGACTAAAATGACTTGAATACCATTGTTTATCTTCACAAGCTGTACTCTTGTCACTGGCACAACTGCTTGTTTTGGGAGGGTTTCCGGCTGTGTACTGGGTAGCGACTGTACTAAATTAACAGTACTGGTGCTGGGTTGCGCTTTCAATGAAAGCATTGGAACTTCTTTCGCATCGGCTAGAGCTATGTATCCCCCACATACCATCTCATAAATTGCGATAAAAATAGATAATTTTGAGAAAAATGCACAATAAGTCACGACACGATTCGTAGACATGGAACTCCTCGTTTTCAGTAAATACAGGTATTCATCTGTGCTATTAAGTTTTTGGTTTTTAGGCGCTAAGGCACTTTCCAGGAAATAAAATACCAGCCTTCTTACAACGAGTATCTGTGTGTGCCGACAAATTAACCAACTAAGGCTGGTATTTTATTTTTAAGGATCTCCCTAAGACAGCACGCAACGAATTGCTACGCCTAAATCACGTTGGATACTATTTGGATAGTAGAAAAGATTTTATGCTATTCCTTGTAGATACCCGAATTCCTACAAGACACTACGAGATTGAGCTTTATGACTAAATGCTTTGTAAAGTATTTAACTTTACAGAAGATACTGAATTAAATAGAGACTCGCAAAATCTTTTGATTGTATGTATCATCTGTACCTCGCAGATAAGTGTTTTGTGTCTAGAGTTAATCGGCGGGCATTCTGACTCAAAGACATATGTTATCTTAGTCTCATCACAGTTGCGGGACAGCCTCGGACTTGCACCGAAATTTCCCCCTTACGCCTGATGGATACTCTCCACCAGAACCGATTATCGTGTGTCAGATTAACATATTTACTGTCTAGTTGCAACTTTATACAGTCATAATTTTCCGAAATTTTACAATTCTTTATATCATCAAGGGAACTGCTAGGACTTACGCATTGACAATAAAAACCAAATGCGGGGTATGGATTTCAGGGCTTTAACCTTGATTTTTCAACACTTTTTAGGTGCTTGCCATTTATCCAAGGATAATTCACAAAAGCCGGAAACGACGTATTTTCGTTAAACTCGTCGGGGGAAGTTTCCCCCGACAGATTTAACGTCAACACACAACATGATTCATTTGTACAGTGCGTAAGTCCTAACTGCGATTCTCAAGCTGGAAACAATTTGGCGTTGTTATTTCAACACCATTTCTGCCTCAAAAGCTCGACGTTCTGCTCGGTATATCTTTGATGCTGCCAAACCCAAGTCTTCCATTTGTGATCCACTTACGGAGTTGATCCCGAGGGTGGAACGATACAGACTCGCTCTTGATTGATGACGGAATTGAAATTTCTGAATACGCGAGGTATATTCGTCAGTTGTGTTAATATTCAGAAGAATCTCGGTTCTAGTGGGGAACAGCTACTAGAGGAAACGGGGAAAGTCCGGTGTGAATCCGGCGCTGTCCCGCAGCTGTAATCAAGGCAAGCTATAACAGTTTTCATTTGAATCACATACATCTACAAAAAATAAATGTAGAGACGCTTCAATCATGGCATCTCTACGCCGGGTATTGTACGTAACACTAGAAGCTCTGAATCTGTGCAAAGCCATTTACTCTGTTTCATCCCTCTAAGGAGGCATCAATAAGTCATATGAAAGATGCTTTGGAGTACCAGCAAAGCTTGATTGCCACAAATCTATTGGTGATTGGTTACAACGCTTGGGTAGGGTATTTGGGAGGGGAACACGGTGTCATCGTTTGCAGCACTAATTCTCCTGCAATTGGAGTGGCAGGGGAAACCTTTAAAGTTCATTTCATACCACGAAATGGTCTAGCTGCTTTCTTAAATGCTTGGTTAGCTGCTCCCGACACCGTAATTCTGCGCCATCATTTTATGAATGCTCACATCTTGGAAGCCGTCGATACTTACGATCCAACTACCGAAGTTTTGTTATTTCTGGAATCTTTTAACCAAGCCACGTTCTTTTACCTGAAAAACCTACCCATCACCCCACCCCAATGCTATGAACAAATCTGCAAAAAATGGACAGAATTTCAGCCTCAGATCCATCTTTCAGGAGAGACAAATACCAACGATCTCACTTACTGATAGATAAGGTTCCGCAAATTTGTGAGCCGCACCGTATTGAGATGTCACGAGAGTGGAAGGCGATCACGTCTCATGATCCTCTATTGCTTAATACAAGATTTCACAAGTTCGTAGCGTTATAGAGTCTCTTCACGCTTTAGCAGCTTTGTGATTCAATTCGTCACGGATTTATGAAATGTTGTACTTAGGCACTTACCATTCAGAAGGCAGAAGGCAGAGGGCAGAAGGCAGAAGGAAACCCACGCTTAAAAACGTGGGATTGAAATAAGGACGCCGTATTTCTTGTGGCACTCTCCTCGAAATACATTTTTATTGCAAAGCTC
>JAQYWN010000735.1 GCA_029379265.1 Rhizonema sp. NSF051 | reverse complement strand
CTTTATTGACTTACAAATCATATAAATACATATAAACGGGGCAAAGCTATTTTTTAAAACCTGTTTTTGCTCAGCAGCTAGCGCCTAACTAACAATGATTAAGTGCAACAATGAATAACATTAGCGATTTAGTAATTCATTATCTTCAACGTTATAACTGCCATGTTACTGAAGAATACATCGCGGTTTTGAGAGAGGCATGTGAAATTCACCCGCCTCCTCATAGTCAGGCATGGTATGGGAATATGTACCGCCAGTACGCCCGCAAGCCAGAGTGGTTCGCCAACTCCCTGATCGTCAATGCCTTTGAAGAAGGAAATGGTTCTAAGCAAGTTTGGCAATTCTGGCAAAGTGTTGGCAACCAAGATTTTGCCAAGCGCATTCGCGATCACTCTATTGACGAATCCCGCCACTCAAAGATGTTCGCGACTCTCGTTTATATACTTTTCCCGATGAGTTTAGACGAGGATCTGAGGACACAGTTGAAATCTTTCTCTCCTGAATACAGTCATGAAAAGCATCCACTGACAACACTTGTTTCCGCTGAAGAAGTTATGGACGAGTCGTTAGTTATGGATGAATTGATCCAAATAAATTTACTGGAAATCCGGGCATTAATTTTACAACTCTTGTTGCGTCCTGTGCTACAAACTTATGCCAAGCCTGAAGATTTAGCTAAAGTGACTCGAATGTCTGATCAGTTCATCTTTGATGAGACAAAGCATATCGAATATTCTGCCTACTGTATGGGAGAGTATATGAAGTGGGGTGACTTCGATTGGATGCGGGAAAAAACGATCCAACGTCAACTTAGTGTCAATGAAATGTTCCCAGTCAGCGTTGACAATGACGATTCTATTGGCACAACTATTTTGAAAATAGGGAGTGGAGAGTAGTTAGAACTGCTATACGTGGGCAAAAAAAGCCTCTCATCGCGAGAGGCTTAGAAAATGAGTTTGAAAATTCTCAATTTTAGACGAAAATTACGGCAACAGCGCCTCCGATTGCGGAAAAGATGGCTGAGACAACTGCTGTAGTGAATAGCCACCAAGCCGCTGATGCAGCAGCTTTTCTGGTTTCTTCTGCTTGGCGCTGTGCTTGCAGCTTCACTTCTTCCAAGCGTCGCTGAGCTTCATGCTGTATGCGTTCTGCCCTTTCCAGAACACTATTTCTCGCCCGTTCAATTTGATCGATAAGCCGATTCGCATCTTCCTCGGAAATATCCTCTCGAGAACTCATGATGGCAACCAGGGTATCTCGATTAAAAGAAGACAAGCGATCGCGCAACGATTCAAACCCAGCCTGAGGATCATCAAACAACTGGCGAACGTCACGTTTGACGCCATCATAGTTGAGTTCTGGACGATCAAGTGAATTGAGGTAATTGCGGATACGGCCGAAAACTCCATCAACTACGTCTTGAATGCGCCGTTGGATGCCCCGTACTTGCTCGACAAACTGCTCTTGCACCGAGACTATATTATCTGCAATTTGTGCTGCTTCCTCATCAGTCATATCCTCGCGAATTTTTAACAAGGCGATGACGGTAGATCTGTCAAAATGGGAAAGGCGATCGCTGAAACTTTCGATCCCCACTCGCGGATCGTGCAACAATAGTTGTAAGTCTCTTTTGATACCTTCAGGATTCAATTCTTCCTTACCTGTTTGTCGCAGGTACTCTTGCAAATAGGTTTGGAAATTTTGCACTCTTTCCTGAGTCCGAATCGCTAAGCGACGCGGCGCACGTACAACATCGCGAATCGACGTTTGTACTGAGTCGATGATCTGATTGACTTGCTCTTCGCTCAAGTCTTGACGTTGACTCAGTAATTTCACTAGAGTATCACGGTCTATCTGCGACAAACGGCGACGCAGTACCAGAGCACCCTCTTGCGGATTTTCAAACAATCTGTTGATGTCTCGTTGAATCCCTTCTGGGTTCAGTTCTTCTTTACCAGTGTTCCGCAGGTAGTTTGAGATGGCTGTCGTCGTGGATTCGTATTGCTCCTTAGCTTTCTCCACAACAACTTGAGGTGCTTGACGGATGTTATGCCAGGATTGTTCTACTGAATCAATAATTTGATTGACTTGATTTTCATTCAAGTCTTCCCGTTGACTGAGTAATTGCACCAAGGTATCGCGATCAAAGCGAGATAATCGCGCTTTAAGTGCGGAAATTCCCTCTTGCGGATCATTCAGCAGGGTATTGAGTTCAGATCTAATCGCATTGGGGTTAAGTTCATCTTTACCAGTATTTCGCAGATATGACTCTAAATTTATCCACAGCGTTTCTGCTTGATATTTCGCCTGTTCTGCCAATCCTTGGGATTCGACTAAGACTTGTTCCCGTTGTTTTTGCAAGTCATCAAGAATTCTGTCTGCTTCCTCTGGATAAATATCATTACGTTCCAGCAGAATTTCCCGCATCTCCTGGCGATCAAATTGAGACAAACGCCGGGACAGAGTTTCATGATCGGCGTCAGAATCTTCTAAGAGTGGTTTAAAATGCCTCCTTATGCTTTCTTCAGTCAAATCTGCCTTGGGTGTGACTAGCAGATAACTTTCCACTCGCCTTTGCAAGTCATGTACTATTTCTTTCTCTTCTGCAGCAACGACGGTGAACAGTACTTCTTGTCGGGTAAGTTCTAGCCGCTCAGCAATTTGCTGAATTTCCGTTTGCGTCAGCAGACTCCGCTGTTGCAATATATTAATGAAATCGTTTTTGTTGAGTTGTTCGATCTCCCGTCGTACTGTCCCTGGATCGGCTGCTGGATCGTAAATTACATCGCGGAATTCTTCGACAATTTTCTCCCCTTTCAATTGCCAAGCATAGGTATTGAGCAGGTAATTTTCGACATCAGCGCGAATTGGACTATAAGGCTGCGATGGTGTAGGAGTAAGAGCTCCTAACTTATCAGTTTGTTTAGAGACTTGATTTTTAGCAGTGGAGAGAACACCTAAGATTTTTTCTACGTCCAAATCTGACAAATCGGCTCGCCCCATTACTATGCCCATCAGTCCTCCAAGTCCTTGTTGGAGTGTTTGTTGAAAGGGATTTGTCGATTCAAAGTTGCTTGCTTTTTGGTCGGCTTGTTGTGTAGAACGCCTCTCGGCAATTAGCTGATCCAGCTTGGCGTTAAGTTCATCTGTCTTGGCTTGTCCTGATGGCATAGACTTGAGATAGTCAATCAACTCACCCAAGCGGTCTTGTTGAGGTTCGTGCTGACTGACGACCTGCTGCCAAACACCATATAATGTATCGACAACGCGGTTAACGTCTCTTTTTGAAAAGTCGGTACGACTGCTGACTAATTCAACAAACTTTTGACGATCGATGTTGCGGAGATCTGTAGTACCTGCGATCGCTTTCAATTGCGGATCGTTTAATAAATTTTGAAATTCACCCTTAATTTTAGATATGTCCAATTCTGGGGGACGTACCATTTCTAAATAATCTTCAACACTGTCCCGGATTCTATTTGGATCGATCGCACCGCCTATTTCCCGACGCACTGCTGATGCTGCTGCTTCCGCAGTTGCGACAACTTGCTGATTCACTGCTTTGGCACCGAGTGCAGCAGTCGCTGTCCCCATAATCGCTTGAAAGCTTGAAGTTGCAGTGTTTACCACTGAACCAATTAAGGAACCTACTGTTGTGGTACTCACCCACATCAGCAGCAAAAAGTATGCTCCCCAAATCACTAACCCTAGAATTGCTCCCAATCCGGGACTTAATGCCAACAAACTGAGTTTTACTGCTAGGAAACAGGCAATTGCCAAGGCAACTGTCACCGTGACTACCGTCCACATTCCTACCAGAATGCCAATTTTGCGAATCGTACCACCTAAACTTTCAGCTTCCCCATGACTTGAATCTGAATCAGAGGAACGCCCTAAGTAGGAAATACCAAAAGCAACGGAGAGGTTTGTCAAAACTAACTGGAAAGCAAAAGCCAGAATGACACCCGAAATCACAGCTGTAAAAAAGCGTGGTCCTGAAATAATACCTGACGCCTGCGCTGGCGTAATGTCTACATTTCCTGGAAGCTGTGCCACCCAAAAAAGCGGCTTGTACAGTCCCAGCGTTATTTGCGTACTGTGAAACATTCTATTTCCTTCCTCTAACCTTAAGTCAGTAGGGATAAAAGTTTACGTGAAAACAGAAATTGTATTTTATCGCAATACCTAACTCCTTAAGATCAGAATCCGGTACGCAAGGTCCTTTCTGCATCCATCTCAAGTCTGAAACTACCATACAGTGGGGGACAGAAGTTTTTCTACCTAATTCAACTGCTTTTTTCATACATAAATAATAATTGATTATAATG
>JAQYWN010000075.1 GCA_029379265.1 Rhizonema sp. NSF051 | reverse complement strand
GTACCAATGGATAGACGTGAATTAATGAAATCAAATCTAGAGTATAGATTCAGTTATATAGTCTTCCGTCTTTTTGCTTACGCTCTGTATTTTACCTGAATTGGATACAGAGTATTTTTTTGATTATATATCCCACTTACGAAAACATCGACTTTTCTTGCTCCAAACCCGAGTAATACCCATTATCCCCAGAAAGCAAGGGCTTTTATTATGCTGATCCCTACACAACAGCCCGAGCGCCCTAGTCCTTTCTCACTTACTGACTAGGATTTTTATGGATTAAATATTACGCTTAAAGGTGATTGTGTATACAAAACTTGATTGTGCCAATGGATAGACGTGAATTAATGAAATCAAATCTAGAGTATAGATTCAACGGTATGGTTTTTACACCCTTTTACTTACACTCTGTATCTTGCCTAAATTGGACACAGAGTATTTTTAATTATATATTCGACTTACGAAAAACATCGACTTATCATGCTCCGAACCCAAGCAACCCCTTTATCCCCAGGAACCTAGGGTTTTATTTTGCCCACAGTTAGTCTGGTCGAAAGTTTTTAGAATCAAGCGTTTCTCCTTACAATTCCATGTCTTCTCGCTTCTGACTCGTAGTTCCAACTTTATCTAAACCTTTTGTCGCCCAATATGTTGAATCAATGTATTTAGTAAGTTGTTCTATAGTCGGTGCTTCAAACAAATTGCGTACAGGCAAATCTATTTGGAAGGTGTCACGGATGCGGGAAGTGAGCTGAGTCGCTAGTAGAGAATGACCCCCCAACTCAAAAAAATTGTCGTGGATGCCTACTTCTTCTTTTCCCAAGACTTTAGCCCAAATTTGTGCTAGTATCTCTTCAACTTGCGATCGCGGTGCTACATAATCTTGTGTATTGAAAGTCATTGTATCAGGCGTGGGTAAAGCACGGCGATCCACTTTGCCATTAGGTGTTAGAGGTAAAGATCTCAGTACCACATAAGCTCTTGGAATCATGTATTCTGGTAACTTTTCTTTGAGAAATTGACGAAGCAAGGACGCAAAGCTTTGCACGTCTTGCGTCGGTATGTGTTCTTGGTTGGGAACAATATAAGCCACTAAGTACTTATCATCAGGTACGTCCTCATCAGCAATGACAACAGTTTCTCTCGCTGCGGGATGTTGACTCAACACCGCTTCAATCTCTGACAACTCAAGGCGGAATCCACGAATTTTTACTTGATTGTCAATGCGACCTAAAAATTCAATATTGCCATCTGGTAAATAGCGAGCTAAATCACCCGTTTTATAAAGACGTGTTTTTTCTTTATGACTAAAACGATGAGTAATAAAGTGTTTAGCAGTTAATTCACTACGATTAAAATATTCTCTTGCCAATCCATCACCACTAATATATAATTCGCCAGTAACACCAATAGGCACAGGTTGTAAATGCGTGTCTAATATATAGATTTGCGTATTGAGGAGCGGGCGACCAATGGGAAGAGATTTAGCTGATTTTAACAATTCTTCTACGCAATAATAAGAGGAAAATGTAGTATTTTCTGTAGGGCCATAAACATGTATTAAATGCTTTGGTACATTATATTGAAAAATCTTTTCAATCCATCTTGGATTAACAGTCTCGCCACCAAAAAGTAAATATTTTAAGGTTGCAAAAGCTTGCGGAACCTCTCTGAGAATCTGTTGAAACAAAGCGGTAGTTAAAAACAGAATGTTGATACCTTTTTCTCGTATTTGTAATGCAAATTCGTGAGGCGAAAGGGTGACATCTTTACTAATTCCCACAAGTTGAGCGCCGTTAAGTAATGCTCCCCAAATCTCGAATGTCGCTGCATCAAAGGAAGTGTTTGAGGCTTGGGCGATTTTATCAGATGGTGACAATTTTATATAGTTAGTATTGCACACTAACCGATTAACAGCTTTGTGAGGTACAGCCACTCCCTTGGGTTTTCCTGTAGAACCAGAGGTGTAAATAACATAAGCTAAATTATCACTATTTAAATCGCTTTTGAAATTATCCTCCTTTTTTTGGTTAATAATTTCCCAGTCTTTATCTATAAAAATAATTATATTTGAAAAACATTCAAAATGCTTGAGTAAGTTTTCTTGTGTCAGCAATACTGAAATTTGTGCATCTTCTAGCATAAAATTTAGACGCTGTTGAGGATAGCTGGGATCTAATGGAACATACGCTCCCCCAGCTTTCAGAATACCCAACAACCCGATGACCATTTCTATAGACTGTGAAATACAAATGCCGACTAAAACCTCTGAACCTACTCCTAATTTTTTTAAGTATTGTGCTAGTTTATTGCTGCGACTATTCAACTCTTGATAAGTGAGTTGCTCGTTAGCAAATTTTACTACTATAGAATCAGGATACTGCTGTACCTTTTCTTCAAACAATTGATGGATACACTTATCTTGAGGATAATCTGCTTGGGTGTTATTCCATTCCACCAATACCTGATGTCGCTCCACGTCACTTAACAACGGTAAATTTGCAATTCGTTGTTCTGGATTTGCAACAATACCTGACAATAGATTTTGAAAATGTTTCAGCATCCGGCTAATGGTGGCTTGTTCAAACAAATCTGTGTTGTAAACTATTACGCCTCGCAAACCTTCAGAATACTCCCAGTTTCCACCCGATAAGCTCCTAAAATCTTCCGAACACTTCCACAGATGCAGTTCTAAATCAAACCGCGTTTTTTTCAAATCAATATTCATAAAGCCAGGTAGCAATCCAGGCATTTCTAGCGCTGACATTGGCGCATTCTGGAAACCAAATACTACTTGAAATAGCGGATGGTAGCTCAAGTTTCGCTCTGGATGCAGTTCTTCAACTAACTTTTCAAACGGCAAATCTTGGTGGCTGTATGCTCCTAAAGTTATATCTCTTACTCTGCCTAATAGTTCTCGAAAAGTCGGATTTCCAGATAAATTGCTACGTAGCACCAAACTATTGACAAAAAAACCAATTATTTCTTCAATTTCGCTACGGTTACGGTTAGCAATTGGCGAACCTAACGCGATATCTTCTTGGTGTGTGTAGCGGTAAAGTAACGTTTTAAATGCTGCCAGTAGCGTCATAAATAAGGTGACATCTTCTTGCTGTGACAGATTTTCTAATGCATCAATTAGCTTTTTTGGTAATTCTAGAAATTGTGTTGCTCCTTGATAGTTTTGTATAGCTGCTCTTGGTTTATCAGTAGGCAGTTGTAGTATGGAAATACCGTTTAATTGCTCCCGCCAGTAAGCTAACTGGGTTTGGAGTAGTTCTCCTTGCAGCCACTCGCGCTGCCAGTGAGCAAAATCGGCGTACTGAAGAGGCAGTTCTAATAGAGGGGAAAGCTGATTTTGTGCAAAAGCTGCGTACAGCGTTCCCAGTTCCGAAATCAGTACCCCCATAGACCAATCGTCGCAGATAATGTGGTGCATATTCAGTAATAGAATATGTTCTGTCTCGGAAAGGACGAGGAGTATGACTCGCAGCAATGGTCTGGAGGATAAATCGAAGGGATGTTCTATCTCTGCGTTAATAATGCACTTTGCTTTAACCTCTTGTTCATCAGCTGCTAATTCCTGGAGGTTTATTACAGAAAGAGGGATTATTAAGCTGGGTGCGATCGCCTGTAGGGGTTGCCCATCCAAGACAATAAAAGTGGTGCGTAAGGTTTCGTGGCGACGCACTATTTCGTTAAAAGTCTGTTCTAGTGCGGCTAAATTTAGCAAACCTGTCAAGCGAATTACTGTCGGCACATTGTAGATAGAATTGCCGGGGATCAATTGGTCGAGAAACCATAGCCGTTGTTGAGCAAAAGATGCTGGAAAGACAAAGACTTCTTCAGAAGATATATCAGAAGACATATTGATCCTTATTTTAAATTTTGTGCTTTCTCAATACAAGCTCTTAGCTGTGTGGCAAGCACTTGGATATGGGGTTTTTTCAGCATAGTTAGGTGATTGCCAGGAAGATGATGAATTTCTGTTCCGACCACATCTAGCTGATTCCAACCCATACTCGGATCTTCCTTAGCAATGCTTGATTGAACTTGTGTTCTGAAAAGATGAATTTGTTTAGGATAGGCTTGCGGAACGTAGTTGAGAACTGCTTGGCTATTGGCATACAAAACACGAAGCATTGGACGAATTGCTAACTCGCTTAAAAGTCTTAACTTAGATTCTTCAGATATAAGGTTGACTGAAGAGGCAGGGGAACTCTTAGCAGGGAGCAGGGGGGATTTAGGACTCCCCTGCCCGAAGGGTTTCAAGCCCTTAAATTTATTTATGCTCACTGGAAAAATATTTATTTCGAGATGCAAGGCACGAGAAATAATGCGTCCAAGTTTCAAGCCCCCACTTTCCGGTATGGGGTTTTCTCCCCTGCTCCCTGCCCCTTGCCCCTCTGCCTCTTCGTTGACTGTGGCATCCTCTTTCAGGATGAGGTGAGGGAAAATATTTGTTTGGAGCGATCGCAAGAGCGACTCCCAAAAGGAGTATCGCACAATTTTATGAAAATTAGTCAACCGAGAAGTGAAACTGTTAATCTCATTCTTAGTGATAGCGATAATTAGATATAAATAATCGAGGAAAAAGGGCCATATATATCGCGCCACTGTAGTCAGCATAAACTTAAAACCATCACCCAAAGAAGGTATATTGCCCGGAATTGGTGCTAAAGTGTCAAGCACAGCAAGTAGAGCCACTTCTTCCCCAGACTTTTGGAGTTGTTGAGCCATTTCAAAAGCAACCCAACCTCCAAAAGACCAACCTCCTAAATAATAAGGGCTTTTGGGCTGCACTTTACGCAATGCTTCAATGTAGTGAGCAGCCATATCCTCAATGCGAGTTAGTGGAGAACTTTTTCCATCAAGTCCAATGGGTTGTAGCCCATAAAATGGTTGATTTTTTCCCAAATGATGAGCTAATTCGTAATAAGGAAAGACAACACCAAAAATTGGATGGACACAGAAGAAAGCTGGATTTGAACCAGCAGGTTGAATCGGAACTAAGGGAGACCACGGGAGAGAATCTGCTTTTGAGGATAAAGAAATTGCTAAACTTTCAATTGTTGGATTTAAAAATAAGCTAGATAGTGGCAATTCGCTCTCAAACTGCTTGTGTATCTGCTTCATGAGGCGTACAGTTAACAGCGAATTTCCTCCCAAGTCGAAGAAGTTATCGTAAATGCCCACACGCTCAACATTCAGGACTTCAGCCCAAATTTTTGCCAAGGTTGACTCGGTTGCAGTACGAGGAGCAATAAATGTTTTATCTGTTAAACGGCTAGCAGGACTGTCGAGTTCTGTTAGCGCCCAACGATCCACTTTACCACTCTTTAGCGGCAGAGAATCCAGCACTACAAAAGCTTTTGGCACCATGTATTCAGGTAATTTTTCTTTTAAGAAATTACGTAGTAGAGACGTGAAATTTTGAGTCTCCACATTGGAAACAATATAAGCCACCAAATATTTATCACCAGATACATTCTTTTTAGCAATTACTATTGCTTTTTTTACACTTTTATGCTGAGTCAGCACTGTTTCAATTTCTGACAACTCAATGCGGAATCCATGAATTTTTACTTGATGATCGATGCGACCCAAAAATTCAATATTACCGTCTTGTCGAGCCCGAGCCAAATCACCCGTCTTGTAAAGACGCGCTCCCTTTTTATCAATAAAAGGATTGGGAATAAACTTTTCAGCAGTTAATTCTGGACGGTTAATATAGCCTTGTGCTAATCCCTCCCCGCCTATGTATAATTCGCCAGTGATTCCAATTGGTAAAGGTTGAAAATGCTTATCTAATATATAAATTTGAGTATTAGCAATAGGGCGACCAATATGCGGTTTTTCACTTATATGATTAATCTCTGTAACGCTTGACCAAACCGTTGCTTCAGTAGGTCCGTAAGCATTAAAAAACCGACGCTGAGAGTTCCACCAACGTTTTACAATATCATCGGTGCAGGATTCGCCTGCACAAATCATAGTTTGCAATGCTGGAAGTGATTCTGTAGGTAGGATTGCTAACACTGCTGGCGGAAGGGTGACGTGAGTAATAGCTTTTTCTCGCAATAATTGGAGCAAAGGTTGTCCGGGTAGAAGGGATTCTTTGTTTGCTAAATAAAGAGTTGCTCCTGTTCGCAGTGCCATGACAATCTCAAAAATTGAGGCATCAAAACTTAATGATGCGAATTGCAGAATGCGGTTACTCGGTTGCAAGTTGAAAACCTCAATCTGAGCTTCTGCTAAGTTTGACAATCCTCGATGCTGAAGCAAAACGCCTTTAGGCTTTCCTGTTGAGCCAGAGGTATAGATAACATAAGCTAAGTTGTCAGATGTTACGCAACTAGTAGGATTTTCTAGGCTGTGTTGTTTAATAGTTGCCCAATATTCTTCTATGCAAACTACAGATAAGACATCCCCCCAACCCACGCTCCTCGCCTCAACTTTGGGAACCAAACCCAGGTGAGGCAGCGCTGCGGGAAACCCTCCCGCAGCAGGCGACTGCGTTAGCGTAGCGTTAGCGAGTCCTCTCCCAAGGGGAGACGCCAAGGGCGAACGAGCGTCACCCGTTAGCGCAGCGTTAGCGAGCTTGCGAGCGTCAGGGCGCTGGCTCCCCTTAAAAAGGGGGACTAAAGAGGAATGAGTGAGCAAGACTGATACTTTCGCATCTTCTAGCATGAAGTTAAGACGCTCTTGAGGTAGGCTCGGATCTAAAGGCAGGTATGCTCCACCCGCTTTGAAGATCCCTAATAGGGCGATGATCATCTCTGGTGATCGCTCTAGGCAAATGCCTACTAAAACGTCAGGGACTACGCCCAATTTTTGCAGGTGATGTGCAAGTTGGTTAGCTCGGATATTTAGTTCGCGATAAGTTAACTGCTGCAAGTCAAATACTACTGCAATCGCATCGGGAGTTTCCTGCATCTGCGCTTCAAATAACTGATGAAAACACTTGTTCTGTGAGTAGTCTCTTTTTGTGTCATTCCAATCAATTAATAACTCTTGTCGTTCTCGCACAGTCAGCAAAGATAAATCTGAAAGACGCTCTTCTGGATTAGCGATAACGCTTTCTAGCAGCGTTTGGAAATGTCCTAGCATCCGGGTAATGGTTGTATCATCAAATAAATCGGTGCTATAAACCATTTGTCCTTTCAAACTTTCCGAATCCTGCCACAGATGGAACTCTAAATCAAGCTTTGCTGTTTTGCTGTCGAATTCAAATAGCGAAAGCGTTAACCCTGGTAATTCTAGCGCTTCGATGGGAGTGTTTTGCAGGCTAAATGCAACCTGAAAAAAAGGATGATAGCTCAAATCTCGTTCTGGATGCAGCTCCTCTACCAGCTTTTCAAAGGGCAAGTCCTGATGGCTGTATGCTCCTAAAGTAACCTCTCGCACTCGATTCAACAATTCTCGAAACGTCGGCTTACCTGAGAAATCTGTACGTAGTACCAAGCTATTGACAAAAAAACCAATTAGTCCCTCTAGCTCGCTACGATTACGATTAGCAATGGGTGAACCTACTGTAATATCCTCTTGCTGCGTGTAGCGATATAGCAAAGTCTGAAATGCTGCAAGCATTGTCATGAACAAGGTAACGTTTTCTTGGTCGCTAAGTGCCTCTAACGCTTGAGTTAAGGAACGTGGTAACTCTAGAAATTGTTTTGCTCCCCTGTAGGTAGGAACTGCTCGTCTTAGTCTATCGCTCTTGAGATTCAGCACCGAAATCCCGTCTAATTGCTTTTGCCAATAAGCTAACTGGGTTTGTAGGGGCGAACGAGCGTCAGAGCCGTTTGCCCCCACTCCTTGCAGCCACTCCCGTTGCCATTCGGCAAAATCGGCATATTGAATGGGTAGTTCTGGCAGGGGTAAGGTAGACATGGAGTCAAGAGAAAACTCTGTAGGAGCGTTTCCCGCAGCAGGCGACTGCGAACGAGCGTCAGGGCTTGTCGTTAGACATCGCTTATCCTCTGCAAAGGCTTTGTATAATACCCCTAGTTCTCTAATTAGCACTCCAATTGACCAGCCATCGGCAACAATGTGATGTAGATTTAGCAGCAGCACATATTCTGCTTCATCCAGTTGTAGCAGCTTTACTCGCAGCAATGGGCCAGTGGTGAGATTGAAAGCATGTTGAGCCTCTGCGGTTGCGATTCGCCGCACTTGTGTCTCACGTTCAAGGCGAGGGAAATTGCGTAGATCTATAAGGGGAAGAAGTATGGTTAAGCTGGGTGCGATCGCCTGCACTGGTTGCTGTACCATAACAAACGTAGTGCGTAAGGTTTCGTGGCGACGTACAATTTCGTTGAACGTCTGTTTTAAGGCAGTGAAGTTAAGGGAACCTGTCAGGCGAAGTGCTGTTGACACGTTGTAAAATGGATTGCCCGGTGCTAACTGATCGAGAAACCACAATCGCTGCTGGGCAAAAGAAGTGGGAAAAACGAAAACCTCTGTTTCTTCAGAAAAATTAAGTTTTTCATCATCTGTGAGACTGAGAATATACTGGCTCATAAGTAAAAAGTAAAAAGAGAATCCTCATAATTAAAATTCGGGGATTTTACGCTCACCTTTTTTTCTCGCGAAGTCTGTCGGATGGAATCTTCCATCCGACGAGCTTCGCGCGAAGCTCTCTTGACGGAAGCTTCCGACCCCAACACTTCGCGCACTATGTGTCCCCTTAAAAAATCTTTTTTGGTTTTCCATAAATAAATTTAGGGGCTTGAAACCGACTTTTCTTTTTCTTTCTTTTACCTTTTAACTTTTAACTTTTGCCTTGTTCTGTGGTGGAATTTGTGGAAACATCTCCTGTTCACTCAGATTGCATGGGCGATCGCCCAGATACAATTATGAAACCAACAGAATCAAGTCTAATCTGTGGCTTTTTAATTCCCTCTAAAATCGCTGCATTTAAAGCTCTTTCTATTTTCAATTCTTCAGCTAGTTCACGATCCCAAGTTTGTCTGTTCAGGCGTAAGCGTAATTGTTCTACTCTATTGCCTAACTTCTTCTGAGCGACCTTAGCGGAGCGTTCACACAAGTCTATAAAATCAGGGCGGGTAGAGAGTAATTCACGAGAGGTGTTACGAGCTTGATAGCAAAAATCTTGCCAATTACTAGCATCAACAAAATCGTCAATAATACTTAAGCGTTCCTTTGCCAGATTGTAATCTCGTCCTTGATTATTGTTTTTATCTTTATACGGTCGAGTGAGGATATTTAATAGTTTTTCATCTTCAACAATGCATATTGGCTCCTGACGACAATCAATAAAGATAGTTTCGATAATTGGAGGAAATAAAGCATCGACACGTCGCTGCAAGATTTTGGATTTAGAATTATCTAGCTTGTACTTGATTAAAACTTGTTTGGCAATTTCTAAATTTGCCTCGACTACATAATTGCATCGAAACCCAAACCATTCCATCCCAAGAGCCGCATCCCAAGATGCATCTGTACGCCACATGGCAAAGGCTTGACCTCGGTCATCCCAGTCTATATAGCTCAAGAGCGCATCTAACAATCCTTCCCCAATTCGGAAGAGTTTAATGCCAGAATTTTGGTTTGCTACCCTACGATTAAAAGTCCCAAATTCGTCTAGATAACTATCAGCAAAGCGAGTTGTCAAATCACCCACAGGAACCAATGTGCGAGATGTGGGTTGATAACGCCGCACTTCCAATGAGTTTGAGTTATTGATTGGCTTAAATCCCAGTGCGTCAGCAACCCAGCCTTCAATTGCTTGTTTAATTTCTAGATGTCTGGCATCATAATTATCTAATTCTTGAAAATACTGGGTTGCTACTTCATCGCTGGCATCAATTTCGTCTAAAGCATTCTGTTCGCTAATTTTTACTATTTCGGCTTTGATTTGTGACTGAATCGGCTCAATCATCTCCAACAATCCAGCCGCACTCGATTGAAACAAAGCTGTTGCCAATTCTGCAAGTTTCTCATCCACATAAAACTGTAAACTGGCAATTGATTGCTGGAAGATCCCAAATCCATCTTTCAACATTTGATACCAAGCATTGTGGGGGCTATCTTCTAAATAGGGACCAAGTAATGCACAGGATTGAATTCCAATTTTGCTGCCAATGCGGTCAACTCTGCCGATTCTTTGCTCTAATTGATTAGGGGACCAAGGAAGGTCAAAGTGAATCAACCAGTCAGCAAACTGGAGGTTACGTCCTTCTTCCCCAGAGCGATCGCATACCAGAATAAAGCAGTTTGGGTTATTCTTGAACCGATTTATGTTTTCCTCAACCTTCTGTCTCGATTCCCCAAATTGATGCCTAGCTACTGTCTCTGCTCCAAAGGTATCAGACAAAGACTGCACAATTTCTGCACAAGTTTGTACAAAATTTGTAAATACCACAAATTTGGGCAAAATATCGCCGGGAATTGGTCTACGAATTCTCTGCTGTATCCTTGTTAGTAATTCATTTTGATTTCTCCGAACTGCAGGTGAAATTTTGAAGTACACAGCTAGCTGATTCAACAGCAATGTTCTCAAATTTTCCACACGATCTCCATCCTCCACAGGTTGACGAATAATTTTCAGCAAAGATTGCAGAATCGCTTCTTCCCCTGAGAATTTAGGAGTTGCAGTCAAGATCTGAACATGAAGAAGCCCAAACTCCTGGATCAGTCCAGAATGGGGCTTACTACTTAAACGTGCGGTAATCACCTGTTCCAAAATACCTAACCAAGTACCGGATGCCTGGAATAACAGCAGAAAAATTTGTTTATACTGCTCCTCATTAGGAGCGACAGTACGCCATTTATCGATGATTTCATGGATGTCAGGCGATCGCTCATCTAAGTCATACTCTACTTTAGGTATAATATTGCGGTCAAAGATGACATCTTCTACGGAGGCGCGACGATTGCGAAGCATTCGACGGTGAAGCCGATAGGTGTCGCTGATGTGGGTACGAATTGCCCTAACAATTTTATCTCTGTCGGCAGTATTTGCATCTAAACTATTTTGTAACTCTTCTACCAAGTTAAGCAAATACTTGTCTTCAGCAAACAGGTTACGAAGTTGTTTGAGGTTAGTTTTGAGGACGAGATCTTTCGCGCCTTCTTTAAACGAGAACAGCACTTTACCAATGTCTTGGCGTTTGATCACCCTGTCATGAAAACCTGCTAAATCCCCAAGCTGATAGGTTGTCGGATCGAGCAGGTGAAGCATTGCCAGAAAATCTTGCTCATGGTTGAGAACTGGGGTAGCGGAGAGTAGAAGTAAGCGATCGCTCTTTAGTGCCAGGTTTTTGCAAGTCTCAAAACACGCGCGCTGCAATGGTTCAGACGAGGTTGCCATTGCCGCAATGTTGTGTGCCTCATCTATAATTACGAAGCCCAAATCAGCTTTCTTGCTCACCTTACTCACATCTTCAACAGCAAGTAGCTTCACCCTATCTGGAAAATGGGAAATATAAAATTTTTCTAACTCAGTGCGCCATTGTTCCTGTAAATACTGCGGAACAATCACCACGGCAAGGCTAGAAGGTTCATCTAATAGGTATTGACGAAGAATAGCACCAGCTTCTATGGTTTTTCCCAGTCCTACTTCATCTGCTAGCAAATAACGTTGAATCGGATCTTCGAGTACGCGCCGAACCACTTCCACTTGGTGAGGATAAAGGTTAATGTTCGCGCTCAACAGTCCTGTCATCCCACGACTAACAGCGCGTTGCTTAATCAAGCATTCGTAGAGCGCTAATCTTCTATCGTGGAAGTAAGGCGTTTCTTGACCCTTCATTGCCAAAGTATCGATGGGATCTGCGCTCAGGACATTGCAACGTACGTAAATTTCCTGCTCAGTTGCAAACGTAGTTTTCCGATCAGGTAGGTCAATTTGATACTCTTCACTCTCCGAGTCCCAAGCAGAAACCCTGCCAATTATCCATGTATCTTGGATGTCTGAATTGATATAGCATCGAGTCTGAGGCTGAAGCTTAACTTGAGAGAGCGAATCTAAAGGTAAAGTTTTTTGGATACCTTGCCCTACTGAGCAGAAATACTCAACATTCACATTGCCATGGGATAATATTTCCGTAACTTTTCCTATTCCCAAATCATTGTTATGGGACTGCACGAGTGAGTAAAGTTTAATCATAGTTACAGCTTATTCAATACACTAAGAGAAAGTCTCGCCTGTTAATTAGACATCAAAACGGCAACAGCAATTGCCGAACAGACTAGCTTACTAACCTGTGTTTGACAATTTGGTAAATTTCGCAGATCAATATATAGACAACAAAATACTGGGATCACAATCAAAGTAGTAAAAATGCCCCTAGAAGCCATAAGTATATTTCTTAACATTATATATAATTCTTATGACAATTTTGCTCTAGTCAATGAAAAAACTAACAGATGAATTGAGATTCCAAGAGGCTCCTGGTAGACCCTTTGTAGCAGATCCGGTTTTTATGCTACAACAGTTGCAAGCAACTTGAGGAGCTTTACGAATGCTTACTTGGGTACTTGTCCAGACACTTTTTGGATCTGCTGAGTAAAGTAAGTTTCGTCTGACTTTAACTGTTGGGCTAACTCGAGTCCCTTCTGAAAAGCGATTCGTGCTTGTGGATAGTCTTTACGTTGCACATGGATCTGCCCAATTTGATCATAAGCTTTCATCAAACCATAAAAGTTTACAGATTGTTCTTCTGTCTGCACTAAAATTTTGCTCGCTTGCAAAGCCTCTTGTGTTTGTCCTTGAGAGCGGTAAAGGGCGATGAGTTTCTGCAACGCCTCACTCGCACGAACGTACTGCTGCAATTGCCAAGCGATCGTATAAGCTTGTTGGTAGTTTTTGAAAGCCTCCTTTAGTAGGACGGGATTGTTATGTGCCAAGGATTGATAATCTGAGGCGATCGCCTGCTTTAATACGACTAACTGGTTCAGATTGTTTTCCTGCTGGTAAATATCTGCTAACTGATTGCGTATTTTTACTGATTTTTGTAGTTCATTTTCTTGTTCGTAAATGTAAGCAAGCTGTTGTAGGTATGTCACCTGATTATCGTGATCGCCTTGGGAGTCAGCTAATTTTAGCAATTGTTCGTAAGTTGCAGCAGCTTTGGGATAATCAAGCCAACTCAGATTCACTTCCCCAATCGTCTTCAGAGTTTCAATTTCTGCTGATGTATCTCGTTGCTGTCGTGCCATTGCCAACATTTGGTTATAAACCTCAATAGTCAGTTTGGCGTCTCGTACTTGTCGGTAAGCTTGACCAACCGCTTGCAAAAGTTGTAAGTTATTTGCTATAGGGAATAGTGAGAGTTTTTGAATTGTTTGCAATCGCTGAGTAATATATTGTACTTCTAAGCGCTGGTTTCGCCTCCAAGCGATCTCACCCACTCGTGACAGTGCTTGCACTTCTGCTAATGGACCTAAGGCTTGACGCAAGCGCAGTTCTCGGTTCCAAATATCAAATGCTGCTTCCCTATCGTCTGCTTGCAGTTTAGCCGCAGCTTGTTGATTCAATTCATCCAGCGCCACCTCCAATTTTTGACGTTGTTCAGGAGTTAATGGCTGATTCGGCAGCAATTTTGGTAGCAGTGGATCGGGCACAGTGATTTCCAACGGATTTGGCGGAAATTTATCTATCTGTCTGGGCTTTTTACTTGCAGCCAACGTTAATGAACTGTAAAGGAGCCAGAACGTAGCAGTGGCAGTAATAGTAACACTTAAGCGCCGTAGCATGGGGATTTGACCTTTCAGTTGCATACTCGAATAGAGAATCGCTAATAGCTATTAGCCATTGACGAGATTTTACAAAAAATTATCCACAAGACACAGGCTACTACAAGTTTTAAAATACTGATAGATTATTTTCAAGCAACTGGTGTATCATTAATAATGACTAATTCTACAGATCTTGCCACATTAGCTCGGTTGATGGCAGCAGATTTCAGCAATCAAGAACAAGCTTTTGAAAACCCACCTTTTTTTGCCCACATTCGCGTGTGTATGCGCCCCCTACCTTTAGAACTGTTGTCAGGGGTGAGTTTGTATGTCGAACAGGCTTATGACTACATGTTAAATGACCCTTATCGGGTACGAGTGTTGAAGTTGGTGAACGCAGGCGATCACATTGAAATCGAAAACTACAGCGTTAAGGATGAGCAACAGTTCTATGGTGCCGCCCGTGACCTACAACGTCTCAAAACCCTCAGTGTTGATAAGTTAGAAAAACTACCCTCCTGCAACATGCTTGTAGAATGGACAGGTCACAGCTTTAAAGGTAAGGTGCAACCAGGGAAAGGCTGCATCGTGTTCCGTAAAGACCACAGAACCTATCTTGATAGTGAATTTGAAATTGACGAAGATAAATTTATCAGTCTTGACCGAGGACGAGATCCCGAAACCAATGAACATATCTGGGGATCTGTCGCCGGACCATTTCACTTTGTCCGAAGGGGAAGTTTTGCTGATGAAGTGACTATTCAGTCCTGAGTCCTAAGTCAAAAAGAGTGCTGAGTGCTCGACAGATCCTCGTGTAGGGGCGATCTTCGTAGCGAAGCGCGAGTCTTCCCAAGGGGAGACGCTACGCGAACGAGCGTCACGGTGAGACAGCCCTGAAGGAGGGTTAGCCCGACCTAGGGGACTGCGATCTTCGCAGCGAAGCGCGAGTCCTCTCCCAAGGGGAGACGCCAAGGGCGAACGAGCGTCACCCGTTAGCGTTAGCGAAGCGAAGCGCGAGGAACGAGCGTCAGCGAAGCGCGAGTCTTCTCACTCGGGGAGACGCTACGCGCTCCGAGCGTCAGGGCTGTTCGCCCTTGCGATTGATTCATGTGTTGCAAAGATTATTGGAATTAGTATTAAGATTTTTCTCTTTCAACCTTAGTCTTTGATTTAAGGGAAAATAAGAAGGGTTCTTCACAGGCGTTGGACTCAGGACTCAGCACTCAGGACTACATAAGGAACTCTTTCTACACTGGTTTCCCAAGTGCCATTGGGGTAAAGTTTCAGCAGGCGGAACCCTGGTGGTTTTTGGTCAAGGGCAAAAGTTGAGGTTTCTGGCTTAAACTGAATGCAAGTTGAGGGAGTTCCTAGATAGTAAACATCGTTACGCTGGTAATGAAACTCCTGGTGGATGTGACCGGATACAACTAACTTGACTTGCGGGTGGCGATCAAGGACAGCAAAAAGTTCCTCAGGATTTTCTAGGGTACTGCTATCAAGCCACTGAGAATTTACATGATAAGGCGGATGGTGTAGAGCTACTAGTGTAGGCTGGTTGCTCATGATTTTTAACTGGGAGTCCAGCCAATGTAAAGAGGTCGCTGATAGATGACCGTGCATATACTTAGATACAGAGGAATTGAGTAAGACAAAATTCCATCTGCCACGCTCAAAAGACTTTCGCAGGGAAATCAGTCGAAAATTTAACACTTGCTTCATTGCGATCGCACAGTCATGATTCCCCGGCAACCAGTAAGTAGGTATTTGCAGGGGACAGAGGAGGCTTTGCACATTTTCATAGGATTCAAGCGTACCATCACCAGACAAGTCCCCGGTCAGCAGTAGTAAATCAAGGTCTGATCGCAGCTTTTCCAAGCGTTCTACAACCGCTTGGAAAGACCTCATTGTTGGCATTCCCAGTAGTTCTTGGCTTTCATTCGCAAACAGATGCATATCTGTTACTTGAGCAATTAACATAGGAGAAACTTGATTCATATGATGCTGATAGCAATGTGGGTGTCCTAATATCCGATTCTCCTTTGAGGAAAATAACTGTTTGCAACTTGGGTTAGCTAACACTTACCTAAGAATAAATGCTGCTTTACATTATTTATCAGGCAATAGGTTATGGATAACTGATGTTTCCCATGTTTTTCCGATCTGGCTGAGCTAACCGTTAGATATAAGTCTATGACTTCTTTATTAACTTTATTTGTCATCTATCAAAAGACATACTTTTGTGTGTTTTTTATGAGAAAATATAAACATTATAA
>JAQYWN010000734.1 GCA_029379265.1 Rhizonema sp. NSF051 | reverse complement strand
GTTGGTGAGGTTATTTACGGGTTGGTTACCGTGATTAGCTCACAACGAATCGCACTTAAAAATAAATCGGACACCGTCAAACGAGATCTCTGGTTGTAGTCGCGCTCGTCTGCCGGACAGAATCTTCACAGTAGGCTCGCTCCCTTGCTTCGGCTCTCTTGACGCGAAATCTGCCGTCCGTGAGTACTCTCAAGGCGCGAGTTTCGCGGTTGCAGACGCCCCCAAGACTTCGCGCTTGGGTTGCTGACATACAGCATCCGATTTATTTCCTGGTAAGTGCCTTGTCCGAAGGACTTGTCAAAACCTTCGTTTCAGTACCGGAGGACAGGTTGGACTAGTTGAATGACTAAATAACTAAGAACCAATGACTAAATACTCCTCTAGAAGGGTACAATTAATGCCGATTGTCCTCTAAATTTTAAAATTTTCATGATCTCTAGTAACGACTTTAGACCGGGCGTCTCTATTGTATTAGATGGTTCTGTGTGGCGAGTGGTGGAATTCCTTCACGTTAAGCCAGGAAAAGGTTCAGCCTTTGTCCGCACAAAGCTGAAAAATGTTCAGAGTGGCAGTGTGGTGGAAAAGACCTTCCGTGCCGGAGAAACAGTGCCGCAAGCCACCCTAGAAAAAAGTACAATGCAGCATACTTATAAAGATGGCGAGGAGTACGTCTTTATGGATATGGAGACTTACGAAGAAGGCAGATTGAGCGCAGCGCAGATAGGCGATCGCGTCAAATACCTTAAAGAAGGGATGGAAGCCAATGTTATCCGTTGGGGCGAGCAAGTGTTGGAAGTCGAACTGCCCAACTCTGTGGTGTTGGAAGTCGTCCAAACAGATCCAGGTGTTAAAGGTGATACGGCGACAGGTGGTACTAAGCCTGCAACGGTAGAAACTGGTGCGAATGTGATGGTGCCTTTGTTTATTTCTCAAGGAGAACGCATTCGTATAGACACCCGTACAGATTCATATCTTGGTCGCGAGTAATGCGTCCCAATTCCATCCCTAACAAAGTAGGGATTTCTCCTCCTGCCTCGCTATCCTATCAATTCTCTTTTACCTGATTGCATGAGGAAATAAAAGCTGTGCCATTGGACTTTAATCAAATCCGCCAATTGCTAGAAACGATTGCACAAACTGACTTTGCGGAAGTCACGCTAAAAAGTGATAACTTTGAGCTAACAGTACGCAAGACTGCGAGCAGCATCAGTAATCAGATATTGTCTGGGCAAGCTGGCTTAGGTGTTGTAGGTGGTTCGGCATTAACATCAACACCACCTACACCTGAGGTGGTTTCACCCGAAGTCACGGAAACTATTGTGACGAAGAGCAGCGTCGAAAACAGTTTTATAGCGGGAAGCACCGTGTTATCAAGCACCTCGCAAACGCACGATCTTAAGCTAGTTGAGGTCCTCTCCCCGATGGTGGGAACATTCTATCGTGCTTCTGCTCCTGGCGAACAAGCATTTGTGGACGTGAGCGATCGCATCCGCAGTGGTCAAACAGTCTGCATCATTGAAGCGATGAAGCTAATGAACGAAATTGAAGCTGAAGTATCCGGACAAGTCATCGAAATTCTTGTTCAAAATGGCGAACCTGTAGAATATGGTCAACCTTTAATGCGCATTAACCCTGATTAAGTATTAATCTATATATCGAATGTCTCATTGTAAAAATTTTAGTTGAGTCCTTACGGGTCAATCCTGATGAAACAAGCGTTGCCTGTACCACCAGAAGTTGTACAACAAATAGCTGAATACTTCAGCTTGTTAAGTGAACCGATGCGTCTGCGGCTGTTGCATCTACTGCAAGATGATGAAAAATGTGTACAAGAGTTGGTAGAGGCAACTCATACTTCTCAGGCAAATGTGTCTAAGCACTTGAAAGTCATGTGGCAAGCAGGAATACTCAGCCGCCGCAGCGAGGGAACTTGCGCCTATTACCGGGTGGAAGACGAAATGATTTTTGAATTGTGTAATCGGGTATGTGATCGCCTCGCCAGCAGGTTAGAACAGCAAGCCCATAACTTTCGGATTTTAAATGGCAAGTTGTAAATCATTAGTCTAAATGATTAGTGAGGAGTGAGGATGTTTAATCCTTAACTCCTCACTTCCTTTGACTAGCGACCAGAAAATAAGTCGTAGATAGTATGTGGAGCGCGTAAGTTGCCAGTTCTATAGAAGCCGACATGGTAGTAGATAATAGGGAATTGGAAGAAAGAACAATGACCAATTACCCATGACCTAGCACCATAGATGCCCTGACAGGTACTAGCACCGTTATTTATTTATGAAGAAGACGAAATAAATATTCTTGTTTCAAGGATTTTTAGAGCTTTCAAATTTCTTCCTCACTCCAATACGAACTACTGCCTAACGCCACTTGCGCGTCTTCGCGATACACTTGCCCCAAGCGGTGGATATGCCGATTCCCCCCTTTACAAGCGCTATTTTAGGTTGACAGAGTACTACAGTGAATAGTTTTTATTAAAGCTTTCACGAGTCAGGGGCTGTTCCAACTCCAAACCTTCCCCACCTAAAACATCTAACTGTTTTCCATTCACGTCAATGTACACCTTGGCGTTTGGGTTTAAAGCTGTGGCTGTGTAGACAACTTGTCCCACGCGACCCATCATTGAGCTACTACCACCTCCAGCAGAAAATTGTTCAGATAAATCAACGTGGACGGCATTATTCTCCATCTTCACGCCTAAAAGCTTTGTTCCTTTTGGGATGGTGGTAGAATTAGTTGCTTCCTTGGGTCCTGCTAACAAACTTTGGAACGCTGCTGCTAAAAATTCGTCGGGCTGGTCTTTATTGGCTTGAATTTTAACTGGCTCGGGAACCAACTCCAATTTTTGACCAGTGTCTTGCAGCCAATATATTTCAGCAGTTTGCTCGCTCGCAGCACTGTTATCCGGTGGCGAGGTTGTCGGTTGGGTTGTGGGCTGGGTTGTGGGCTGGGTTGTGGGCTGGGCTATCTGCTGAGTTGGTGTTTTGGATGAGTTTTGTCCTACGTCTTGAGAATGGGAGTTCCATGTTAACCACGCTACAGCACCACTTACCGCTATAACTGCTGCTGAAACTCCTGCAATAACACCTGAGGAAATACGATTAGATCTTTGTTGTTTCATATTAACAACCTTCTTTGAGGCTGAGATAGTATTGTATGTATAGTAGAAGCCTGGTTAACGACGAGGAGAAAGAGCCTATAGTTTCTAAAAGGTAAGCTTTCAGCCGGAAGGGCTGGCATCTGAATACTTTTGTAAAAACTTTGAGGATGGCTCTATTCTTAAAAATGCTGCAATCTCTAATTGTGTTGGTTGCGTTTTCAATTTTAAAATTCGCATTTGTAAACCCTTTTCTTCCAAATTACGTAAATTTAATTGATTGTTGATGTGATCAACAATTACATTGAGAAATCGAGGTGGAACCTCTTCCCCATTTACTTTGGCATTTGGGTCAACTAGCTTGATCTGACTGCCATTAACTAGAGCCACTCCTGATTCTATCTTAATTAATAAAGGCTTGCTCTTATCTTTCTTCTGTAATTCTACTTGTAAATCCAGGCGATTATTTGCAAAAAATCTTACATTTGGATTAATAAAATTATAGATGGAAATATTTCCTGTATCCGGACCAAGGGAGTGTATTTTTAGATGTTGCAACCTCGCGATTGATTGTGGTAGATGTAAAAGTTTGTTAACATCTTGCTGTGTTAAAACCAAACGCACACCAGCCTGTAAAAGTCGTTTCAGTTTGATTCGTCGTTGTTTAATCGGCGAAGCTAATTCAATTGTATCGGTATCTAATTCTAAAACTGTAATGTGGACATCTTGCTTCTTCAATTGCAAAGAACGTCCGGCAATACGTACTCGTTCTACCTTGCCTTGCAGCAACTGATAACTGGGAGTATTATCAATTCGGACTTGCAATTGTTCAAATGTAGCAAACTGCGAACGGATGGCATGAAGTGCAGTGCGATCAACCACGAGTCCAACTGGGGAAAGCAACCCCAGCAAACCAGATACGAGAATTGTCAAGAATTCCATATATTTACTGGGAATGGCGAATTGTCAATAGTACTAGTCAAAAATTCTTAATTCCTGTCTCCCGTCTCCTGCCTCCCATAAATCGGTTAAAGTCGAAAATGTGCATTCAAGAAGAGGCAGAGGAGCAGGGAGCATTCTAGCAGGGGGAGCACTCTTGATGGGGATTGAACCGCCATCAAGAGTGTCCCCCACCAAAACTGCGATTTTGGTGGGGGACACCGAGCCAGTTTGGGCTGTGCAGAGCAGAGGCATTAATTTTCAATCCATCCATCTTCCCCCTGCCCCCTTCCC
>JAQYWN010000733.1 GCA_029379265.1 Rhizonema sp. NSF051 | reverse complement strand
ACCTGATACTTGATATATATGTAACAAGCTTTGATAGTTTTATTATATTTTTTTATTTATAAACCTCATAATGCCGATATTGTGTCCTTTCAACTGTATCGTCTTGATCCCCAAACTCTGACTCTCAGGGATCAGGAACGTCTGTTGCCTCAACGGGAGCCAGTGTAGGCATAAAAGCATTGGGGAACCGAACGTAGTTCGTCAGAAGCGGAAACCAACGCTCTTATCCTCTGTCGGGAAAGCCGTCATTCGCACTGGCTCCTCCTTACGACTTCTGTGTTGCACCACGCTAGCTCCTCAGGACTCAGCACTCATTTATGCCTTTGGCTTGTAAGTCGAGGCAACTTGCAATTCTTTCAACTGTTTGTCATCCACTTTTGAAGGTGCATCGGTTAATAAGCAACGTGCTTGTTGCGTCTTTGGAAAAGCGATAACATCCCGAATTGATTCTTCTCCAGTAAGTAACATAACCAAACGATCAACACCATAGGCAATTCCACCGTGTGGTGGAGTTCCGTATTCAAATGCCTCTAAGAGAAAGCCGAATTTATTGTGTGCTTCTTCTGGAGAAAGTCCGATCGCCTCAAACACCTGTTCTTGAATTTCCCGTTGATAGATCCGTAAACTACCCCCACCAATTTCAAAACCGTTAAATACCAAATCGTAAGCTTGTGCTCTAGCTGTTTTCAGATCACTAATGTCATCAGGATGCGGTGCAGTGAACGGGTGATGCAGTGCTTCGAGACGCAGTTCGGTGGCATTCCACTCAAACATGGGAAATTCAACCACCCAGAGTAAGTTGATTTTTTCGGGATCAATTAAGCTAAATTCCTTAGCGATCGCTTGCCTCAACCTGTCTAAAGTTTTATTCACAGTCGCAACGTCACCAGCACCAAATAGCAGCAAATGGCCTGGTTTTGCACCTGTTCGTCGCAAAATTTCCTGTTTTTGTTCTTCACTGAGGTTGTCTTTAATTGCGCCGATGGTATCGATTTCACCATCCTCTCTCACCCGGATGTAAGCTAAACCTTTAGCGCCGGCTTCACTTGCTTCCTTAAATAAGTCCCCACCTGGTTTGATCCGGACATTAGAAATGACATCGTTGCCGTCAGGAATTGGCAGAATTTTGACAATACCATAATTGGCAACAGCTTCCCGAAAAACTTTAAAATTACAGTCTTTCACTACATCCGAGACATCGACGAGTTTCAACCCAAAGCGAGTATCTGGTTTATCCGAACCGTAATGTTCCATCGCCTCCCCATATGTCAGACGGGGGAAGGGACGGTGTAACTCAATACCTTTGACTCTCTTAAAGATATGACAAATTAACTTCTCATTGAGTTCAATAATTTCCTCTTGAGACATGAAGCTCATTTCCATGTCCAACTGAGTAAATTCCGGTTGTCTGTCAGCACGCAAGTCTTCATCGCGGAAGCAACGAGCAAGTTGATAGTATCTGTCTAAGCCAGAAACCATCAGCAACTGCTTGAAAAGCTGCGGTGATTGTGGTAAGGCAAACCACTCACCTGGATTAACGCGACTGGGTAAAATGTAATCCCGCGCACCTTCTGGAGTGGAACGGGTAAGAATAGGTGTTTCGACTTCGATAAAACCTTCCACATCTTCCAAGTAGCCGCGCATGGCCTTGACAATTTGATGACGTACTTGTAGGTTACGTGCCATGCGATCGCGCCGCAAATCTAAATAGCGATACTTGAGTCGCAAATCTTCTCGAACTTGATCGCTGTCTGCAGTGGAAACTTGGAAAGGAAGTTGTGAGTTGACAGCGTTGAGCAATTTAATTTGCTCCGCGTAGATTTCAACCTCGCCTGTAGGTATGCGAGCATTTAAAGATTCTTCTGGACGTTGCGTCACCCTACCTATAATTTGGACAACGTATTCATTTCGCAGGCTACTTGCCTGTTCGTAGGAATTTGGGGTGCGCTGTGGATCGCTGACAATTTGTACAACTCCAGAGCGATCGCGCAAATCTAAAAATATCACGCCCCCATGATCGCGGCGACGGTCTACCCATCCATACAAGGTGACAGTTTCTCCAATATCTTCCTTTCGGAGTTCGCCGCAATAGTGAGTTCGCATAGGTCTTAATTCTTAATGACGAAGCTAAAAAATACAATCGGTTAGAATATCCCTACAGATGAATCTGAGGGATTCAGCCAAATAGTAGCAATTCTAATATGGACGCTCAAATATAGCAACGGATGAGTTGTCCATCAGTTTTATAGACAACTCATCCGTCACACTTATTAAATTCTACCCGTTTTTACTCCTTAAGAACGAGGACGTGGAGCAAAGAAAGCATCCCAAGCGGCTTTAGCTGCATCCTGAAAGCGATCGCCGAGTTCTGCAACTCCTTCAACAAGTAAATTCCAGTTTTTCTCAGCATCCTCTTGAATGATCGTCCAGGATCTTTCCAAGCGATCGCGTTCTATGAGTTTATCGCCCTCAATCGCTTCCCGCGCCCGACGTACCGCATTTAAGTAGGTTTCCAGCGTGAGAGTACCTGCTGATTGCGCCTCTGCTTGGGCACGTCTTCTGATTGCCTCAATCAGCTCCTTGGTTTCATGCTTCGCTTCAGCAGTCTCCCCAACCATCTCGGTTTCTACCATTTCATTAGTTTGAGGGCTAACTTGCACGACAACCAAATTTTCTCCATCATTATTTGCATTGTAAGTCATGTTATTTCTCCTTTGTTAATAGTTGCTAAAAAGAGTGCGGCGGAAATCAAACAACTATTCATAATCCTCGAAAAGCTTATGAATTAAGTGTTTTAATTTTTAACTCATAGCCGAATACTGAAGTTGTTCTAACTTCCGCAATGCGGCAACCCGTGCGGAAGTTGAGGGGTGACTGGAGAATAAATTGCTGAATAACTGCCCGGAAAAGGCATTCGTAATCAACAACGGTTCAAATGCTGGATTTCCATGTAGTTCAACTTGCTGTGCAGCAGATTCTAAACGTTGCAGTGCACTTGCTAAGGCGCGAGGATTTCCAGTCAATCTGGCAGAACCTGCATCGGCTGCAAATTCCCTTGTGCGCGAGATTGCTAGTTGAATAATTGTTGCCGCAATTGGGGCAAGTATAACTGTCAAAAGTATACCCAAAGGATTTGGACCATTGCGGTCATCCCGCGAGTATGGTGAATACCACATACCATAGCTGAGCGTTTGAGCTAAAAACCCAATTGCACCTGCTATTGTTGCGGCGACAGCTTGCGTTAATGTATCACGGTTCGCAACGTGCGTCAGTTCGTGCCCAATAACAGCTTCTAGTTCATCATCTGGCAATAAATTTAAAATACCTTCGCTGACAGCAACAGCAGCATGTTCGGGATCGCGTCCCGTCGCAAATGCGTTAGCCGCTGGGCTAGGGAAGATGTAGATTTTTGGTATAGGCAGACCCGCGCGATCGCACAATCTCTGTACCATCTGATAAAGCCCTGGTGCTTCTCGTGGTGAAACTGGTTGAGCCCGATACGCAGCTAGCGCTATTTTATCTGATTGATACCAGGAAAATAGGTTTGTCACGGCTGCTAACGCGATTCCGACAACCACGCCAGTAGTTCCGCCAATTATCCAATAGCTAATGGTGATCAAAATACCACTTAACGCAGCTAGCAAAGCAGCAGTTCTTATTTGATTTTTCATATTTTGTCCTTGTCATACTATATTCAATTTGAAATTAGTTATTAATGACAGCATGACTTAAGCTGTGCCTCAATCGTAGCAACCAAAACATAAATTCATCAGGTAGAAATTTTGCCCCAATTGAAGTACGGTTATCCCACTAATATGCGTGTAAATAGACTTTGAGATAGAACTTTGGCAACTTTAGAAAGAAAGTGCATGTTAACAGTTAATAGTTGACAGTCCACAGTTAAAACGCGCTTTGCTAGACTAAAAACCCGATTTCTCTAATACGTTGGGGGTTTTTCTCAAGAATGATTGAAAATTATTATCAGAGTAATCAGTATTTTTCGATACTTTCTTTTAACAATCAATTCAGTTGGTAATGTTCACTCCATATCTATCTAATGGACTAGCTAACCCTAAGAGTAATAATAATATTTTATTGCTAATTTCATTGAAAAGAAGCTAAGACTTGACGATTCAAGCTTTTCGCGCAGATAGTTATATGTTACAAATATGACTTCAATGATTCGGTAAAGCCATATTTTTTACATGTTTAATCTAAGTTTTACTGTTAAACATTTCAGTATCAAAAGCGTAAAATTTAGCTTGTTGGTAACGCCCAAAAAAATCGTAACATTTGTGCTTTCTTGTGTTGAAATGAAGTGTAACACACTCTAATTAAATTTTAGG
>JAQYWN010000732.1 GCA_029379265.1 Rhizonema sp. NSF051 | reverse complement strand
TATCATGGGTTTCTCAGACAATATTATCCGGTAATCGACGATTAACACCTACTAGTCAGGTATATACAGGAAGACTAACAGAATCTGTCGTCAGTAAATTCACAGAAATTACTAAACAGTCCCTGAAAGAATTCATCAATGACAAAATTACTGATAGATTAAAAATAGCCGTTGATCTTCCTGACAAGACAGAAGATAAAGCAGATCCTTCTTTAATTGATGAGAATGACATTATCATTACAGAGGAAGAGAGGGAAGGATTTTTGATTGTTAAAGCAATTTTGCGAGAAGTTGTTGATATTAGCCGTATTCAGTCCAAATGTACAAAAAGCTATTTTGGTATTAATTTTGATGGCAAGGTAGCAAAAACTGTGTGCCGACTCTGGTTCAAATCAGGCAAAAAATCTATTGGGATGATAGATGTCGAGGGGAAAGAAGTTAAAAAAGCTATCTCAAGCTTAGATGAAATTTATGGTTTGGCAGAAATATTAAAAGATCGAGCTAAATACTTAACTCAAAACAGCTCCAAACAACCAAAGATTGTTGAGCCACACGAGTCATAAAGAGGAATACGACTTAGTCCAACACCAAGCATTTTCTTTATATAAATCAAAAGAAAATGCTTGGTGTAAAACTATCGGGGCAGCGCCAACCAAATTTAGTTTTTGAACTATCCCAACAGCGATCGCTGTTTCGACTCACCACGGCGTCCAAAACGTTGTCCCATAACCAATCCAATATTTAAACTCAGTTTTTCACCAATGCTTCTGCCTTATATAAATTAAAAGCAAAGCAGGGTGTTCAACTATGGGGACACCACGAACCGAATTCAGTTTTTGAACTACCCCAATAGCGATCGCCACCCCAATTAACCAGGGCGTCCAAAACGTTGTCCCATAACCAATCCAATATTTAAACTCAGTTTTTCACCAATGCTTTTGCCTTATATAAATACAATTCTTCAAAATATGACAAAGTCGAAAGAGAATTTTGCAAATTTTACTACAAAGGGGATGATGCTAATGAATTACTGGAACGATGTATCCGTGTTGCGTTAAGAGACTTTGACCTAGGCAACAAGCAGGCAGCGTAATGAGTCGCAAAAAGAAAGATATCGTTAAGCAGACTGTCACCATCCGCATTCATCCCGAAGTAATAGAGCTACTGGGTGTCAAAGGAAACAACTCTGTGATAGTTGAAACCGCCATGCGAATGCTGAGCCGCGATCCTGTAATTTGGCAATTATTTCTCGCTGAACTAAAATTAGTAATGTAACAATAAGTTAATCAAATTAGGCGACACAGTATTATTGCTGCGTCGCTTTTTATCAGAAAATTGGGTTTAAAACCTCGAAGAGAAATGCAAGACTACTTAGAAATTCTCCGTCCCTACCAAAGATCGCTACTAGAAAAAATACGAGAGCAATTTCGGCAAGGCGATCGCGGTTGTATTTTGCAGTTAGCAACGGGCGGCGGTAAGTCCAAAATATTAGCCGCGATCGCTCCTCGTCTTCGCTCAACGCGGCATCAAAAACTAGTCACAGCAACGAATCCATTGTTTTAACACGATTCTACACTAGTGATGCCGCCTTATATAAATTAAAAACAATGCATGGTGTCAGACTATTAATTCACCGAAGAAAAAACTGAGAAGCGATCACCTTTCCGCTCCCATGACATCAACAATGAGTCCCTGTAACCAATCCAATGTTTAAACACAATTTTTTTGCTGATGTCTCTGCCTTATATAAATACAAAAGCAAAGCGCAATTATGGTGTTTAACTGTTGTTTGATTAGATAACCAAGCGTCTGTGTTATTTGCTACAATCAATCTCTGCCGCTACCACAGTCAACAAAAAGCAAAAATATGATTAACCCTTCAGATATCAAGCTAGAGACACTCCCTTGGCTGCCTCTGGAAGAAAAATCAGCATTCCCAAAACGCTCTTCTATATACTTTGCTATTGATTCACTAGGATCTATCCAATATATAGGACGTACCATCAACGTTCGCACCAGGTGGGGAAACCACCATAAGTACAACGAACTTAACGCCATAGGTAATATTAAAATTGCATATTTGTTTGTTGATTTACCTGAATTACTGCCTGAGATTGAACGAGCATTAATTGAGTATTTTCAACCATCGTTGAATATTGGTATTAGAAATATATCGAAATTTCGTTTGTTACAAAAAAATAAAAGTGAAAATATTCTCAAGCAAAAAGTAGCAATTAAAGCAGAAAGTTTTAAAAGAATATTACAAAAGCGCCCAAAAATAGGACAAGTTAAAATTTGGAATTAAACCAGCAGCCAACAAAAAAGTTACCGAGATAGAAAATATTCGGTGGCTTTTTTGTTGGTGGCAGAGGGGCGATCACTTTTTCAACTTCCAAAACGAGTCCCAACAACCAATCCATTGTTTATATACAATCTGGCACCAATGGCTCGCCCTTATATAAAAAACAAAAAGCAGTATATGGTGTTTAATTATTGCTAAGCCAAGAGAAAAACTGTTGTAGCGATCGCCTCAGTATTTTTTCTTTGTCTATAGCAAAATTTGACAGCCGCGTTGATGACTAAGATCGTAAAAATTTCATCATTACTTATCAGTGATTTCACAATGGATAGCAAAATAAGTTACAGCTATTCTATAGAGTTGTAATATCTGGTTAGAAATGGCACAAATGTACACTGTTGAAGATCTGAAAAGCAAATACAAAAAATTTCCTGCGGCGAAACAACACTTTGGTGTCAAAGCCGCAAGCTGGGTAAAACTTTGTGAAAAACTGAACGGCGAGCTAGCCAAGGATGCCGAAATAGCTGAGCTTCGTAGTAAAGTAGCTTTCTTACAAGCTGAGCTTACTAAGAATAACGTAAATAGTGATTTGGACTTGATGTTGACAGACTTAGTTTATAAACGAGGTGTCGGTTCCAATGAGATATTTGAGTCTGATGATGCAATGAAAGAAGAGCCAGACGGAACTGGACGCGATGATTGGGCTTACTTTGAGTCTGTTTTGAGGCGACGTTATCATAGGTTGTCAAAAGTTTATCACCCCGATAATCATGGGAGCAATCAGCAGATGAACAATCTCGCCCACGCTTACGATATTGCTCGTACCCTTGTAAATGCAAATGAAGGGATGGGAAAATAGTAGAGCCATGCCTGTATTAGAAATAGAGACAAATTTGTTGCCAGGACAACTTAACAAATTCAAAAAGTTGTTTGCAGCGATGAAGCTAATTGACGGTAAAGCTTACTTTCCTCAGTCCGAAATGCATGGTGTTTTATTAACTCAAAGCCGACAGGTTGCTATTAACAGAATTACAGCGCATCTCGATATTATTCAGCAGTATGTTTTTAATGAAGGCGACAACATGTATATAAAGCATATAGGCATAGACAACTTGCTAGACAAATTAGCAGAAGATAATCCTAAGAAAAAAATCCAGTATCTTGCTGTGCGCGCCTATATCTCTGCTTGCTTAGCTAATAACCCAGAGGTTTTTAAGGACGCAGAATTGCGAATAGATAAGATAGAAAACCAGGTGAAAGATGTCATGGCATATATCAGAAAAAACGCTTTGAAATGCGTATTAAGTGGTAAGCCGTTTACTAGTAGTGGACAATGTCATGTTCATCATGTTGAGGGTGTCAGCGAGCGCCCAGACTTACAAGCAGTGGCGTCAAATCTTTTGCCAGTTTGGAACGAAATCCACACTGACTACCACAGATGGGCGAACAACAGTCAAAAAATGGTAACAAGAGCGACTCTTAAAGAATTTGCAAGAATTCATGGCTACCGTACTGACTGGTAATTGAGCCAATACTCAGTAGTCCCCTATTAAGCGATCGCCGACAAAAAAACCGCACTTAGTAGAAGCTCCAGTGCGGTTTTTTATATGTATTGTAAATTGTTTACGATACGATTCGTATCGTTTTACTACTTGAATAATAGCGATCGCCTCTCGTTGTTAAAAAATAGAAAAGCCATGGTTTAAAACAAAACCATGGCTTTTAGCTGTTCATTTAGAATTTCAAATAACTAGCCAGTCAACACCCATCTCTTTTAAAGCAGATTCTATTACTTCCTCTGCTTTATCCCAATTGTCATTACTGGCATTTGCACCAGGAACAAGATGATATTGCTTCCAGCGATGGCATTCGTAAATGTTTATGCTGAGTTTATCTTGCTTTGCTATTGGATAAAACTTTGACTCATCAGTCAGCCAAGCCGGAATTGGTGCAATATTGCTTCTTGGAATTTGAACAATTTTATAGTCCCAATCCTCAATTTTTTTTTCAATATAAATATAATTTGCAGCTTTTTCCTGTAGTTTCTT
>JAQYWN010000731.1 GCA_029379265.1 Rhizonema sp. NSF051 | reverse complement strand
GTAGTATCTCAAATAATTCAAGATAAATAACCTTATAAAGGTTTATGAAGCAAATATATTATTTCTTGAGAAAAAAGAAGAATCTATGTTAAAAACTTCTCAAGCCGTTAAAACTTCATCAGTTCAACGCTTGCTCAACCTTTGGAAATTGCGTTATACACTTGATTTATCTTCTGTCTCTTTAGAGAACGCCTCTTTTTACAATTCTTTGCAACAAGCAGCTTCACCAGAGGGTAGAGCTTCAACTGCTACTAAATTGAAAGATCATGTATTAGATATCAACTGCCAAATGGCGTGGATACAAACAAAGACTTTATACGCTTACATTCCAAATATTTTAGATTTGAAAGAGGCTAAGCGAATAACTCAATTTGCCTTTCGAGTTTATCGAAAAATACTGGAAATCTACCAACAGCAGTCTTTAAATCCTGCTTCACTCACAGTAAAACCAGAGGCGAATTCTCTCTCTATATGGGGTATTCCAGCGATTGAGGAGTTAGCGTATGCGCTAGAACCTATATTAATGGTATTTCAAGAGCAACACTTGTCATCCAAAGACTGGCGTGCTCTTGGCTTTATGACGACACAGTTGCACTTTTGCAACAGACTTATTCTTAAAAAGTTGACAATTGCTGAGAAGGTATTATTTACTTCCTACTTAAAATTTGTTGAAGAGCAAGTCGCTATACCTTGGCAAAGAGTTTGTGTTGCTGCTGCCAAGCACGATGTGGATTCTCCAACTTTAACGCTTGTAGAGCAAATGTTACCAGCTACTACGGATATTGCTCAAACAGCTTACAAACGACTTATTCAATTTTTTCCAAATCATCGTACCCGTAGAGGGGTATTGACAGAAGACGCTATAGCATACTCTTGCATTCGCGACTTAAGTATGTTCCAAGCCTACCTGTGGTTGTGTTTGTTAGAGGGGAGTATCACACCAATAGAGCAGGAACTACTTCCTTTATGTGAGATGGTTGTTGAAGGTGTGGGAATCCAATGGGAAATGACAGAAAAATGGTGTCAATTATTGGCAGAGGAATTAGAAGGACGTGTAAATTTGACACAATTAGCATTGTTGCTGCCTTACACTCAAGGAATGCTACAGGTATTTATCAAGGAGCGATCGCGTTTAGGTTTTCAACAAAAAGCTATTGGAAACGCTGTCTGATTTAGTGTTTGGTGCAAGTGCGAATACTTTTTGTGCTTCCCCGTCATGCAACTCCCACGCTCCGATTATCCTGAATTTACTGTAGAGGCGCGCTTTGGAAGCGTCTTTACACCGCGAATAGCACTCAACTGAGAAGCGCTCTAATTTTACTGACTAAAAAAAAACCGTGGAAACTCAGTTGAGTCCACGGTTATCAGTGTAGTGTGAGGAGAGTTAATTTAGTTTCATCATAAACCCATCCCATGATGAATATGGTGTCGTAACAGTTTTTGTAACCAGATAACTTTAAAGGCATATAAGTGCTTAGTGTTACTCTCGCATATTCCCTTTACACCAAAGCTCCACTACAACTAGAACCACAGCCTGCAGTACAACCGTAGCAATAAGCAGCAGTTTGGATCTCGCCTATCAAGTCTAAATGATCGGCAGCTATCAACTTGGCGACTGTCAGGTTTTCCCCGTTACGAGTTTTCGCTGGTAAATTCATCATCTGGTTGAAGTCGCAATCATACACTAGCCCTAGATAATCAACGGAAAGTTGATCACGACACATTAATTGTTCAACGGTACCAGGATTGAAATGCGACTCTAAAAACTGTAGATACGGAGTATACAATTTCTTCCGTTCTAATTGCATTTTAGTTCTACCAACTGGTATGTTAGTGATGGTGAAGAGATTATTAAACACAATACCGAAATGTGCTTGCAAGAATGTTTTGTAATCTTGTTCTAGCTGACTTTGCTGTGGTGTCAGGGAAAATTTTTCACTTGTGGGTAATTGTGGGTTATATACCAAATCTATAATTAAATCAGATTCTTTTCCATAACCAAGATGATTAAGCCATTGCAGCGCTTTAATTGAACTATCAAAGACACCAGTGCCGCGCATTTTATCAACATTGTCTGCCAGGTAACAGGGCAAAGACGCAACAATCCGGACTTTGTTTCTGGCAAAGTATTCTGGCAAATCACCAAAGCCATCGACAAAATAAATAGTTAAATTAGATCTGACAATGACTTGTTTACCAGTTGCAATTGCTGCTTCTAGCAATGGCTTAAATCCATAATTCATTTCTGGTGCACCGCCAGTCAAATCAACAATCTGAATTTGCGGAAATCTGTAAATTAACTCAATCAACTGTTGGCAAATTTCTGGGGAAAGTTCCTCTGTACGTTTTGGCGAGGCTTCTACATGGCAATGAGAACAGGAAAGATTGCAACGCTTACCCAAGTTAACTTGCAAAACGCTGATTGCCTTTTTGGTTAAAGGTGAATTTAGCTTTTGCCCAAAAGGTGCGATCGCTGTTTGAATCATGCTTGGTTCCTAATGTAAAGATGCGTCCAAAGCGCGTCTCTACAATGTTAACAACAACCGCCACCGTCATAGTGCCATGTAGAATCGGTAATAATTATTTTTTCTGGCATGAAGGCGGCAAGGTTAGCAGCGGTTTTATCGCAGACTGCAGCGGGAATTCCTTGTTGAAGAATATGCCCCGCGTTATCGTCAAAGAACGATTCGGCTCCAGCGTAAATTGCTGTTTTTCCGGTAAAAACACAAGCACCATCGTCGGGAATAGGAACTTTAAAAGCTACGGAATCCAGACTTTGGAGAAGTAGATGCTCTTTGAGATTGTAAGTGTGGGAGTCTAGCAGACGGTAGGGGCGACGAGTGCGAATTTCTACTTGACCAAAGCCAGCATTTATAATACGTTCAACGTAGTCTTCATATGTGAGCGCACCTGATAAGCACATCGCCCGCAATCGCTCATCTTGTCGTAAATGTTGAGGAACTCTCCGAGTTGCAATGGGATCGCTCATCTGCAAGCGTCCGTTAGGTTTCAAAACTCGATATGCTTCTTGTAAAGCACGGGTTAAATCTTCGGGTTCAAAGATGTTGAAGAGACAATTTTGGGCGACGACATCAACAGAAGCATCAGCGATCGGTAAATTAAAAGCGTCACCTTCCCGAATTTCCACAAAACTAATGTCAAACCAAGGGTTTTCTTTGGCAGCAATTTCCAAGTTACGTGCAGCTGCCTCCCGCATCTCGCTCACTGGATCGACGGCAATGACAGCACCGGGGCGGCGAGAAAAATAAGAGAACTGTAAAGCTTCCAAGCCACCACCGATACCAACATACAGCACGGTGGGTTCGTTAGCCAGTTCGGTAGGATGAACTGTAGTACCGCAACCGTAGTTCATTTGCTGCATTTCTAAGGAAATTTTTAATCCTGGCAGTTGTAAGGGTGTGCTTTGTACACAACAAAGTCCTACTTGTGGTGTTTGGGCAACTTCGCTGTAAAATTGCGCTGCTGTTTCGAGGTAAGTCATACGATTTAAGATTGGGTGCACCTGTATAAGTAGTATTCCTTCAGTATCGCAGCATGGCTGAACAAAAGGTTATTCTCGCAGTACGTAGCCAACACTACGTACTGTTTGAAGCAGGCGCTTTTCATTGTTGGCTTCGAGTTTCAGGCGTAAGTAGCGAATATAAACTTCAATAATGTTGGAATCGCCCATGAAGTCGTAACCCCATACTTCTTCTAAAATGCGATCGCGTGTCAGAACCTGTCGCGGATGGGCGAGCAAATATTCCAGTAAATCAAATTCTTTGGCTGTTAACTCAATTAAGCGTGTTCCCCGAAACACTTCTCGCGTGCGTCTATTGAGACTCAAATCTTCAAATCGCAACAAATCCGCGTCAACTTCCTGAGTTGTGCGTAAGTGTACCCGAACTCTTGCTAATAATTCCTCAACGCTGAAGGGTTTGACGACATAATCATTAGCACCCGCGTCTAAACCAGCGACGCGATCGCTGACTTCATCCTTTGCTGTTAATAATATAATTGGTACGCGATCGCCGGTACTTCGCAAGCGACGGCAAATTTCCAACCCTGACAACCCAGGTAGCATCCAATCTAAAATCAATAAGTCCGGATGGGACTCGCGTGCGGTTGTGAGTCCGGTTAAACCATCGTTTGCTACACTGACTTTATAGCCTTCATAACTCAGTTCTAATTCGACAAATCGGGCTAGTTTAACTTCATCTTCAACCAGTAAAATATGCGCTGTCATGACTATTTATTCTGCTTAATTGTGTGACTTTAAGTAAGCATTCAGCACTTCTATATCAGCTATGAAATCTATTTTATAAATTTTCACTCTTTCTACCTAAGTTTTACTACTTAACAC
>JAQYWN010000730.1 GCA_029379265.1 Rhizonema sp. NSF051 | reverse complement strand
AAGAAATTTATAGAATTAAGCAGCGGAATGGAGGGTGGGAAATAGAATCTCAAGACAAAAAGTTACTTTACACGGTGAAAGTAAAAGAGGGAAAAACTTCTTTAACAGATCCATCGGAAAAAACTATTTTCTCGATCAAGTCGGATTTATCACCGCTGGCATTTGCTTGCTTCGGATTTGATGTTCTCACTCGCGAACAGCAAGCAGCTTTAGCTTATGCTGTCAATATATCGCGAGGAGAATAAATTTTGCAGATTCAACTGAGTTGGATAGATAGGAATACAGGCGATCGCCGACAACCATTGTTAGAAACTCCAGTGGCGATAGGTAGCGAATTTACGCAAATGCCACCAGAAATCGATGGTAAGCAAATTTCGCGAATGGTGATTCAGGATAATTCAGTCGCAAGTTATCATGCTTTGATTCACTACCATTATCAAGAATTAAGTATTATTGATAATAGCAACACCGGAATAAAAATTAATGGCGTACAATCAAGTCGCCGTCGCTTGCAGGATGGCGATCGCATTCAAATTGGTGAGTGTGAAATTTTAATAAGTTTTTTTGTAGGCAATAATTTAGAGTGCGATCGCATGGTGGGGTTTCTTTTCAAAAGACGCTGCGGACGTACTGATAGAACAAACTGTCCCGACTGTAACGAGTCTGACAATAACGATCCTTATTTTTACGAATACTCATATTATGAAACATATGGTAATTACAGCTCTGGATATTGGGGAAGCGATTATTATTACAACCGTGATCGCTACCACTACGATCCCAGTACTGGCAATGTAGACTTTACAGACGCTGATAGTATAAGTTTTGAAACCGAACGGGATGTTGATTTTGAACGTCACATGGGAGCAAGTTAGAACTCAGCAAAGACAACTATCAACTAACAAATGTGGTTAATTTACGCTTTAGGTGGAGGTTGGGGACACATAACTCGGGCATTATCCTTGGGAAGAATTGCGGCAACGCAAACAGAAGTGCATATTATCACGAATAGTCCCTATGCAAAACGACTGGGGGATGAGGGTTGTACAATCCATTGCATTCCGAGTGATGCTAACTTTGCGACAACTTGCTTGCAGGTACTGGACATTTTACTAAACACTGATTACGATTGCTTAATTGTTGATACTTTTCCCAGAGGTTTAGGTGGTGAGTTGGCAAATATCTTACCTCGATTGCAGCATATACGCAGGATTTTTATACATAGAGACATTAACCCCCACTATGTTGAGGCTAAAGGATTGCGGTCTTTTGTCAGCAAAAACTTTGATGCGGTGATTGTGCCGGGAGAAGGGGAATTACCCTTGAGTGACTTGCCGAATGTGCAGCATACAGCACCTTGGTTGATTCGCAATGCTTGGGAGTTAACAGATAAAGTCACGATCAAATCGCGTATTCTACGAGTCGATGAGTTTGTCAAAACTATCCTTGTCTGTGCAACTGGAAAAGTATCGGAGTTACCTTTATTTGGGCAACTAGCATTACAGTTGCATCTCGCTTTGCCCCAATGTGCAGTCAGAATTTTATCTGCTGATTCTCCGGTTGAATGTCCCCAACAATGGGTTTCTCACCATCCGGGAATTGAATGTCTGGCTGCGGCTGATGTTGTCGTGGGAGGGGCGGGTTACAACACTGTTTACGAATGTGCGGCTGTCGGTGTACCGTTAGTAACACTAGCATTACCGCGACTGTACGATCGCCAAGACAAAAGGGCTTCTCAGGGCTACCGCGTACAAAATATTGAGGGTGCGATCGCCACTGTGAGGATGCTTTTAAATCAAGTCAAACTTGAGAAAAATTCCTTTATGCCATCGTACATTAATGGTTCAATCCAGGCAATGCATTATATTATAGGCCATAAGCAGGGGCGGGTTCTGTGAATATCTCGTGATAGCGCGAAGATGTTTTCACCGATTCAACCTGAAGGCACAATAACTTCCAATTTTTCACCTGTATTTATCGTGAATCTACGTCGCCTGATTCCACTATTTGATAACTCCGTGTCCGTCTGGGCATTAGAGGCGCGGTTATTGCGCTGGTTAACATTGATTTGGCTGTTTATGGGGTTAGTCATGCTGTTCTCAGCATCTTATCCCGTTGCTGACGCCAATTATCATGATGGGCTGTATTATTTTAAACGGCAACTGCTTTGGGTAGTTGTTGGGTTAATAGAACTTAATATCATTGTTAACCTTCCTATACGTAAAATTGCTGGCATATCTCCTTGGGTTGTCATACTGTTTTTAATATTAATTTTAGTCACCCTCGTACCCGGATTAGGAAAGAACGATCTTGGGGCATCTCGTCGATTGTTAGGCCCAATTCCAATTCAACCGTCTGAGTTAATTAAACCATTTTTGGTATTGCAAAGTGCGCGACTTTTCAGTCAGTGGGAGCGATTGAGTTGGGAAATTCGCGGCGCTTGGTTAGGTGTCTTTAGTTTGGTACTTCTAGGGATTTTGGCACAACCTAACTTAAGTACAACAGCTCTGTGCGGCATGACGATCTGGCTGATTGCTCTAGGAGCCGGTTTACCTTACAAGTATTTGGGAGGAACAGCCGTTGGTGGAGTGCTATTGGCAGTACTGAGTATTAGCTTTAAAGAGTATCAACGCAAACGGGTGATGTCGTTCCTGAATCCTTGGGCTGATGCTCAAGGGAATGGGTACCAATTAGTACAAAGTTTGTTGGCGGTAGGTTCTGGTGAAAAATGGGGAACAGGATTTGGGCTTTCGCAACAAAAGCTATTTTATTTACCAATTCAGGATACGGATTTTATTTTCTCAGTGTTTGCTGAAGAGTTTGGCTTTGTTGGTTGTACTGTACTGTTGCTTTTGTTAGGTTTGTACGCCACTCTTGGAGTCATTGTAGCACTGAAAGCCAAGAATTCAGTGCTCCGATTAGTAGCGATCGGAGTGACAATTTTGATGGTAGGACAATCATTCCTGCATATTGGTGTTGCCACTGGAGTTTTGCCAACCACCGGTTTGCCCTTGCCCATGTTCAGTTACGGTGGGAATTCAATGATGACTAGTTTACTGGCTGCGGGATTACTGATTCGTGTTGCTCGCGAGAGTAGTGAAGCTGATGTGGTACCCTTCCGGGGAGAGCGTGAGAATAAGCGAGAACGTCGGGGTTTGCGCAAAACAAAGATTTGAGAACGAGCGTGCTTTGTTTGTGTTGAAGGGGAGGCGATCGCTGCTTACAAAGGTAGGTATAGCAGTTGCCAGGTAGATTAGGACATTAACTAATGAGAAAACACCGAAACCACGGGACTTTCACACGCCTGCTTGAAAGCTCCCTGCTCTCCTGCCTCTTCGGTCAGTTCCAAGTGGAGGTGCAATACTGCGTAGGATAAGCTCTTTTTTCCTCCCCTGCCTCCCCTGCTTGTCTCAACAGATAAATTTCGAGAGCCCTTGTAGTATTGAGTAGAGGTGTGCCATTGTCATCTATACAAGCGTCTCCACTTCTACCACAGAAGGCAGATATTGATAGACAAGTTGAACGATTATCAGCGCTCTATCCCGACGCTTAAGTTGGTGAGAGGAAGACTCAATTTATAGAATTTTACCAAAGTGTTTTGACGTGTGGATAGTTGAGAATTTTTTGATCACAGGTCATGAGCTCTATATTGCGGCGGTAGGCAATCGCAACAATAATACGATCAGCTGGATCTTTGTGAAAGTCGCCGGGTAATTGTGTACTGGCGATCGCATCCAATGGATCAACTGGTTCTATAGTGATTCCAGGTCGAGTTTTTGCAATTGCAAACCATTCATTGACGGTAAGGGGGAGTGGTAGTTTCCCAGCACTATGCTTGAGTGCAATTTCCCAAACTGAAATGGCAGAAACCATGAGGGCGTTTTGGTTTTCACCTATGGTTAACAGAGTACGACCACGGTCAGAAAGCTTTTCTGGAGTATGGAGCCACCACAGCCAAGCATGAGTGTCAAGTAAAATCATTGTTCAAAAGCATCCCATAATTCAGGCATGGGTTCGTCAAAATCTGGAGGAATTGTAATGGGGATTCCGCGTAGGGGATGCTCTGGACTGCGATCGCGGGTTAAATCAAGTTCGTCAGGGAAGCGCGATGGCTGTGATGCTCTTGGCACTGTCAAGCTCTGAGCCAAAAGTTGGAGGATGTGAATCCTTTCCTCTAAATCAAGGCTGAGGAGTTGTTGCTCAAGTTCAAGATTGCTCATGGCTTTGCCTTCATGACTGTAGTTGTTTATTTTAGCTAATCTGTCCTATCTATCCCACATTCCGCACCCTAACTGTCACAAGTTCATTAGTACTTAACTCAGATCTTGCACCTACGGTATAAACCAGGAGTAGGCGAATAAAGAGTACAAAA
>JAQYWN010000729.1 GCA_029379265.1 Rhizonema sp. NSF051 | reverse complement strand
GTACAAATATATGCGATACAACTTCCATCGGTAACGGTTCTTCCGGTTCAGGCCATTTTATGGGTGTTCCTCCGTGTGATACTGGCGGTCATACTATTGTCGTGAGGACGGTACCAGAGCCATCCGTTGTACAAGCTCTGCTATTGCTGATTGTTCTCATGTGTATGCTTACTCACAAACATCGGCGATCGCAAACTATCGGTTAAGTCTCACTAACTTTAATCTTAATTTTTTTGTTACTTAACACTCAGGTAACACCGCAAACTCTTATCTTTAATTTCCCTATTATTGAATCCAATTTAGTTAGGTTTAGCCAACTGTAGGTGATCGCAGATAGTATTAAGTTACTTTTAACGTAAAGTTTGATAATATACACTTAACTCGCCACGACTTTTTTAGAATTACTAAGATAGTAGTGCCATAAAATTCTGGCAGCAATCGCCCGCCATGGACGCCAGTTTTCTGCAATTGCTTCGAGTTGTGCTGGTGTTGGACGAGCCTCTAACCCTTTAAGCTTTTGTAAGGCGATCGCTACTGCAAGATCGCCTTTGGGAAAAACATCAGGTCGTTGCAGAGCCATCAGCAAGTAAATATCAACTGTCCAATCTCCAATCCCTTTGATGCGCTTTAGTTCAGTCCGGATCGTAGTTTCATCCATTGTCTCCAATTTGGTAAGATCCAGCTGACCAATGGCGATCGCATTCGCTAGATCACGGCAGTACAAAATCTTTTGCCGACTAAACCCTACCGTCTTCAATTGAAGATCTTCAACTGTCAGAAAATTTTCTGGTGTTAGCGGTACAACAACATCACACAGTCGTTTAAATGTAGCCTTTGCTGCAGCTAATGAAACTTGCTGTTCGAGAATTATCTGGAGGAGAGTGGCAAAACCTGTTTCTCTAACCCATATTGGTGGAGATCCCAGTGTCTTCAAAACATGAGCAAAATCACTGTCGCGGTCGGCAAGTACCGTCAAACCACGGTCAAGACTTTCTTGTGTAAGTAATTCTACTTTGTTTGACATAAGTACAGCAAATAGCTTTTTATTTATCAGTTGGGTTTTTCTTCTGATTGTTTTGCTTCGTATGCAAGTAGTTTTTGTTTGCGTTCAATTCCCCAGTGATAACCGCCAAGACTACCATTACTTCGTACTACACGATGACACGGAACAATCAGCGCTATTGGATTAGCACCACAAGCGTTACCAACTGCACGTACCGCTTGTGGCTTACCTAGATCACGGGCAATATCAGTATAAGTGCGCGTTTCACCATAAGGAATTTTTTGCAAAGCCTGCCAAACTTGTTTTTGAAATGCTGTCCCCTGTATATCAAGCGGTAGATCGAGATCTGGCAAATCTCTGACAATTAGGTCGAGGATTGCTTGCACCCACTCTTTGTATGTATGGTCATCACGCAAAATGTCCGCTCGAGCAAACTCTAGAATCAAAGTACGTTCGAGAACATCTGCTTCATCACCTAGTTTAACAGCGCAGATCCCTTTCTCCGTTGTTGCTACAAGCAAATATCCCAGTGGACTTGGGACGATTGTGTAGGCAATACGCATTGTCGCTCCCTTACCCTGGTAAATTCTGGGTGTCATTCCCAATTGCTGGGGAGCCTTCTCATACAGTCGGCTACTCGATCCATAACCTGTATTGTACAACGCATGAGCAATTTCCTCTCCTCCTTGGAGACACTGCTTCAATCTTCCTACACGCAAGGCATCAGCATATTGAAAGGGGGATACACCAATAATCTGCTTGAATAACCTTTGTAGGTAAGTTGGACTCATCCCAATATGAGAACCTAATTCCAAGAGCGTTGGGATGCGATCAACTTGTGCTTCAATGTATTGACAAGCTGCCATAATTTTGTTTTTAGTCGTATTAAGAACTGTTTCAGACTGTGGATGACATCGCTTACAAGGTCGGAACCCAGCCGCTTCAGCGGATTGTGCCGACTCGAAGAAACAAACTTGGTTCCGATTCGGTCTTCGACTGGGGCAAGTCGGTCGGCAGTAAATACCTGTAGAACGGACACCGTAAAAAAACTTTCCTTCAAAACTACAGTCGCGATCGCTCACTGCTTGCCAAAGAGTTTCCTGTTGCATTTGATACTTTACACTTAGTAAGCTAACTTCGATTGCCTGTGAAATGCGAGCGATCGCTTCTTTCATAAAAAAGAAAGATCTTTCACACAACACAGATAGTGTCAACAAAAGTATTCACTCCGAAAGATCCATCTTTGTTTTTTGCATTGATTACTTGATTTTTTTTCTAAGTGACACTAGATTAGGCTGATAATACAGATCTGTTCTATCCGATTGTTGCGATCGTTCGTTGGTTAGTAAGCTGTTCTGCATTTAAATTTGATTTTCGGAAAATTTTCCAACCGGACCTGCATAATCTTTGAAGTTAGACATATATAATTGAAACCTACATATAAGTAGCAGTAAAAAATCAAAAAAAGGAAACTATGCACTATCGAGTTTCTACTTTGATATCTTTAGCATTAGCAATTTTTGCTTTTGAACCAAAAATCTTGGCGGAACAGGTGAAGCCTTCTGCTACATCTATGTTGAGAACTCAGATTCTCATCTCACAGAATTACCAACGTATACTTAAAATACAGGCTGATTCAGGACCAGATAGAAGAGGGCTTTGGCGATTCTACAAACCAAATAATGTGTCAGAAGACGCCATGAGAGCGCAAGGTTGTGAATATATTAGTAGTGACGGAGCGCAATGGCGTTGTCCTCATCCCACTATTGGGGTAGCAGTGGGTGATGGTCGTTCGCCTTATTCTGGAAATGGACGTTACGATCAACGTTCTCCTGATTACGATAACGGACGTTATGATCAACGTTCTCCTAATTACGATAACGGACGTTATGATCGACGTTCTCCTGATTACGATAACGGACGTTATGATCGACGTTCTCCTGAGTATGGACAAGCAAGACGTAGACTGCGGGCAGAGTCGGGACCAGATAACAATGGGCGTTGGCGATTTTATAAGCCAAGTGATGTCTCGGATGATAGTATGCACGCACAAGGTTGCAGTCATGTTAGCACCAGTCCACCAGATTGGCGTTGTCCTAACCCCTCTATCAGAGTGGAAGTCAATGGTAGATGATCATAAGAATAAACGTAGCTAGGGAAGAAATGTGTTGATGTAGGGGCGTCCACCGATACTGCCTTCTTATGTAAGGTAAGGCTTTGCGCCTCTAGCAGGGACTTCAACGAACACATCATTAAATTGTTGAGGATGTCTATTGTTTACTTATTCCCATTCGTGAGCGAATAATTACTCATAGCCAGATTCAGAATTCGTGAGCAATAGCACTTACGGATTATTTTTTTGTGGATAAAAATAAATTTATTCTCTTTTTCAAATCCCTAGACTCATAATTCCTGTAAGTTGGTGATATCAATAGCCCATCATCAGCTATGCAGAAACCAATTCGCATTCTATTACAGACGACTATTCCCACTACAGAAGATGACTGGAATATCCACCGTTTCTCAATGCTACAAGAATATTTAGCCTCGTTGCAAGACAAAGCGGGAAACCCTTTATTTCGAGTAGCAGCACGCGATCGCAATAATGAAGCAGATGATCCGATATTAAGCAATATTGACAGTTCTGATTTTGATGAACTATGGCTGTTTGCTGTGGACATTGGCGGCGGATTGACCGAAAAAGAGGTAGGGGCGATCACTCGCTTTCGTCAACGCGGTGGTGGTATGCTTGTAGCGCGTGACCATCAAGACTTAGGATCTTGTCTGTGCTATTTAGATGATATTGGTAGTGCAAACTACTTCCACAGTAAAAATGAAGACCCGGATGAATCTCGACGCTGTATTGACGATCCTTACACAACCAACATTTCTTGGCCTAACTATCATTCTGGAAGCAACGGCGACTATCAAATAATTACGCCAACAAAACCCGTTCATGAGGTTTTACACAAGGTAGGTACATCTGGTGAAGCAATAGAATTTTTCCCAGCGCATCCTCATGAAGGTGGTGTGGGAGTCCCCTCTAATGGAGAGAATGCACGAGTCATTGCTACTGGTAAAAGCAAAATTAGCGATCGCTCTTTTAACCTTGCCGTTGTCTTTGAAAGTACCGAAGATGTAAAGGGACGTGCTGTGACTGAATCAACCTTCCACCATTTCGCCGATTATAACTGGGATATTGAAAAAGGCTGTCCCAGCTTTGTTGAGGAATCGCCTGGTAATGGGATGAAAAACGAGCCACGAGCTTTAGAAGATATCAAAACTTATGTCCGTAACCTAGCCTTGTGGCTGGCTCGAAAAACTGATGGGGAGATATTGTAATGAGCAATTATCTCAGGTTAATATGTATTAAAT
>JAQYWN010000728.1 GCA_029379265.1 Rhizonema sp. NSF051 | reverse complement strand
CAGCAAGTTGCTTTAAAGTTGCTTAAGGACACTTTGGTGACTTCAGAAGAACTCAGAAAACGTTTTGAACGAGAGGTGACAGTGTCGGCAGCACTGAAAAACGACCATATCGTTCAAGTCAGCGACTATGGAATCAGTGCGGAAGGCTATCCATTCTATGTGATGGAGTATCTACGGGGGCAGAGTCTCGGACAACTCCTACGGCGTGAGGAACGGTTATCTGTAGAGCGTACTCTCAGTATTATCACGCAAGTGTGTGATGGATTGTATCAAGCTCATCAAGGCGTAACCTTGTGGCGGAACAATGCAACAGTGAGCGAACATATCAAAGTCGTTCATCGTGACCTAAAACCAGACAACATCTTTTTGGTACCGACAGTTCTTGGAGAACTGGTGAAGATTTTAGACTTTGGCATTGCTAAAATCCGTGAAGATACTGCGGAACACACTAAATTAACGAATATGTTTCTCGGTACATATCACTATGCTTCTCCCGAACAGTTGGAAGTTGAAACAAACATAGATGGACGTGCGGATATTTATAGCTTGGGTATTATTCTTTACGAAATGCTTTCAGGTACGGACCCGTTTGGATTGGGTTTAAATACACGTAAAATTAGTGAAATATCATGGGCCATGGCTCATACATCCAAGCCACCACAACCGCTGCGATCGCAAGTCGGATTATCCCAACTGCCACCCGAACTTGAGGCGGCTGTCATGCGTTGTCTACAAAAAGCACCTTCAGAACGCTTTGCCTCAATAGACGAGTTAAAGCAGGCTTTACAAGCTGCTGTCGCTTCCCAACAACCCTCTATTTCGAGTCCTGCATCTTTTGATTGGACAGTTTACCGACCACTTACCCCTTCACCGTCTATTCCTCCTGCGATCGAGATTACCCAAACGAGATCTCCTTCTTCCCATGGATCTAACGATGCAACTGTTCATCGACGCTTAACGCCTCCTCAACAGGGATCTAACGACGCAACTAGTGATCGACGCTTAACGCCTCCTCAACAGGGATCTAACGACGCAACTGTTGATCGACCCTTGAAGCCTCCTCAACTAGGATCTAACGACGCAACTGTTGATCGACCATTAACGCTTCCTGACGATGGAATTCCCGAAGCAATTCTGTCACTAGATCGAGACTCTTTACTAGAGATTATTGCAGAAATTATCGGACCTATTGCCTCTACTTTAATCCGAGAAATTTCAGTATCTGCTCCCAACACCAAAGAATTAGTGGAGAATTTGATGCTGTACCTTTCCGGGAAACAACGAATTGAATTTAAGAAGAAAGCAGTAGCGCGCTGGCAAAAAAATCCCACTCGAACTCAAGCCAAGTCTTCTAATTCAGTTACTATAAAAAATCAAGCGATTGATACTAGCTTTTTAAATCGATGTGAAGAATCTTTAGCTGAAATCATTGGTCCAATAGCTCCGGCACTAATTCAGGAAGCTTTGAGATCTCATGCTCATATTTCTCCAGAAGAGCTAGTCAATATTTTAGCGAAAGAAATACCCAACTCTAAAAAAGCTCAAGAGTTTTCTCAACGCTTACTTAAGAGTTATTAGGCTGTAGCGTCCGCGCTGGCTCACTTTTTACTTTTGCCTTGTTTGGTAAGGGCATACAGCACCGAAAACCCTTCACCGTGCAGTTGTCCTTGAGAGTCTGTTCATTGAGAGGATCGACGGGCGATCGCAAGCTGCATCTCTATTTCAGCACACCTGTAGTCCCAGGTATGTCTACCATCGGTTCTACTCGTCCACCTAAATATTTAGCAAGAAACTCTTCTGCTTTAGCGTAAAAGTGCAGCCTGTTTTGAGAACGAACAAAGCCATGTCCTTCATCAGAGTACAAAACATATTCCACAGGCTTCTTGTCTTTGCGCATAGCTGCAAACAAGCCAAGTTTTATAATAAATATTAGCTTGCACGAGCAACGGCGGTGTCAACCATCCACTCCAACTGTCGAGGCTGAAAATTCAGTTCGCGTTTTGCTTTGGCATTTGATACACCCCGCATCTGAGTACCGTAGTAGACGGCATCTGCACCACTAACTTGCAGAGCCTGCTCAACTGATACTTGTGGTGGCGGTGGAGCATTGAGCCATCGGGCATAAGCAGAGAGCCAGACGCGCACCTCTAAGGGTTGATCATCTGTAATCAGGTAAATGCCAGGATTGCCCCGCTCCACTGCCGCAACTGTGGCGATCGCCGCATCCTCAATGTGTAACCACGACCATACGCCTTCGCCATTGCCAACAATCGGGAATTGTTGCTGTCGCACCTGTTGTGCAACGTCTCCATTGGGGGCAAACCAGGTACCAGGTCCGTAGAAGAAGCCATAGCGCAGAGCAATCCCTTCTATATTTGGCGTTTCAAGTAAGCGACGCTCGATCTCAGTCACCGTGAGTATATCTGCTGCCACCGCCGGGGAGGCATCAAAAGCTAAAGTTGTTTCTTCGTCTGCCAATCCAGTACCGGGAACCGCCCAGAATGCAATTGACTGCCTCAAGTAACGACGCACACCAGCTGCTTGCGCCGCTGCCAGCACATTGGCACCTCCTTCTAGACGAATACGAGTGTTCAGTGCTGCTGCCGTACTCATTGACTCGCCTGTGTAGGTTTTGGGCAGGGAGGTGAGTTGTTCGATCACCACTTCTGGCTGAGCGCGAATCACGGCAGCTTTGACAGCATCTGCATCGAATACATCCGCGATCGCTAGTTCTACGCCTTGTTCTAACAAAGTTTGTGCTTTTTCTTTTGAACGGCTCAATGCGACTACATCGTGCCCTAAGCGGCGCAGTTGTGCGATTAGTGGACGACCCACTGCTCCCGTTGCCCCTGCAACAAAAATCCTCATTTATGAACCTCCTGTGAAAGCTTGTGAAACATTATATAGATAAAACGAAAAGAATCAAGTATAAAAACATACTTCTAAAACAGACACTACTGTGTGTGAAAACTCAAGACTAAACAAAGCAGCAACACTTGGCTGATAACGTCAGGTTTCAGAAAGAGTGTAAATGTGTTTCACCTGATTCCATTTGAATTAAGTCGGTGGGCGGAAATCAACAGAAAATGGTTTGTTGCTGTTAAGAGCGCGAAGACAGCGCAACTACAAGCCAATTTTACAAACAATACATTTAGTAACATAATTGTAATTTATTCCGCCTACCTATTTATCTTTATTCTTCAGCTTTTGCCTAATTTGGACCATGCAAGTTTTTGAAGATAGATATTAAGTTAGTTTCAACTTAAGTATTTTGAATTATTCACGCATATTTTAACAGCATGTTTGAAAGTTACACAAAGGGGCGAACGGCTTTCTTCTCCTCTACCAAGGATAAGAACGCACGCATAATTAATTTTCGATTCCTCAGTCTATTGAGAATAATTGCTATAGTTACAACAGTCTAAGCGACGCCACTTAATTATTCTGATTTTTCTGAGCAATCAGGCGCATAGCTATTTCAAGACTGGACTTCATTCTGTTAAAAGATGCTGCTAGTGTACCAATTTCGTCATTAGATTTTTGATCAAAATCAGAATTTGCTTTGCCAGTACTTACGGCTTGAGCAATCTTAGACATTTGCGTAATTGGCTTAATAACAGCCCTTGTGAGTAAGAAGTTAATTATAATAACTACGACTGCGAAAATACCAATTAGTATGCTCATAACTAACCACCAGAATTGATGGGCACTTGCAAAAACTTTATCAGCTGGAACATAAATCAGTTGAGCAAAAATAGTTTTATGAAGTTGCCAATTAAAACCATTTTTATCTCCGTATATTGCTAATTGAGTCTTAGGTGCTCTATCTGGAGTTGAATGACATTGAAGACAGCTTGGGTTGTCAAGAGTTAAAGGTCGAGCGATATATAATGTTTTCCCTATAGGAAGATCTCGAAAATCCGATATTTCTGGACTGTTGGGGTTTTTACTAAAGCGTTGTATAAGATTGGTTTCAAAGCTATCAGCCTTATCTCGCAAATTCGTTGGATCGAGTGCTGCTTCTTTGTAAATGAAGTCTTTGTATTTTTTGTTCTTGCGAAGATCGTCAAAAACTTCCCTTGATGAGAAGGCTGCTACTGTTTGTGGAATGAATACAGAGGTTGTTTCCTGTTTAGGTGCTAAAAGAGGGATAATTTCATTAGTAGTATAGTTTCTGACAGAACGCATGGTTTGGATAAGAATCTCTGCATTAGAGGTTACCTCTTCCTTTGCTCTCTGCTCCAATAAATTGGATAGAAAAGTACCACTTATTAAAACACCGCATATAAAAACAAGTATTAAAAGTAGGTTGAACTTATTAGCTAGTTTCAGATTTTCTAACAGTAAGTTAAACTTGTTAGTTATATTTCTATTTTTAAGCATCTTACT
>JAQYWN010000727.1 GCA_029379265.1 Rhizonema sp. NSF051 | reverse complement strand
TATATAGTAATGTATTTGTTGCTTATAAAGCTAGTTATGGCTACATTTGAACTTAATTTTTGTTGAAGTTAAAATAAAGGTTTTGTACTAAAAATGGGACAAAAACAAAAAAGTTAGTGGAATGTTATTCACCACTATTCCGAGAGAGTAATGAATAACATTTCTCACAACTTTTGAGAAATCAAAAATTAACAACTAAGCGTTAAAAAAGTGACTTTAGATGTAAGAATTCAGTCATTAGAATCAATTTGTCAGAAGAGTTACTGAATCAGGAGAACATTTGATAAAATGAATATACCAATAATGATATGTTCCAGAGCAATTCTGATTTCTGTACGGGCAGGTTTTATCAGATCACTTACCCACTCCAAAATCAATCGATCAAACCTGCCCTTACGACTGGGTGCTGAATCCTTACCTTTAGAATATGCAGAAATTATGCATATTGTTGAGTCTGTTGGCTAGGTAACTGCGCTTGGTTGTAGCCATTTTGAGGCAGACACACTGGCGGTTTAGCTGAGACTTCTGGCTTAAGGTATAAGTCAGGTGCTAAGTAGATAGGTAGTTTCTGCTCAAGAGCAGGAGTAGGATTTATTGACACTATTGGATTGATGACGATGGGTACGTTCAATTTAATGCCAACGGTGAATTCGCAATAAGAAGTGTAAGAGTTGTTTTCGCTGGTAGACATAAGTTTCTCTTTGTGTTTATTAACAAATTGTTGAGATGAAAGGCTAAGCTGTGTTTGCTCTCCTTCTATGTCCTAATAAGTGTAAGTAATTTCAACTTATGCACTAATAAACTAAAAGATTTAGAACAGTTTTTTGTTTTTTATCTTGATCATGCTTGAGCGCCTTAACTGAACCGTATTGAATTAGAAGCGGCGGTATCCTGGACGAAACATTCTCGCTTAATGCAGTCCCAAATTTACGCGAATTGTGATTTGGTCACACCCTGAGTTGGAAATATCCAGCGAGGGGGTAAGTCTTATAGTGATTTCTGTTGCTCCGATAGTGCATAAGTTCAATTTCCTTGCATCTATTTAGAATTAGAAGGAGAGCAAAAATGTGACTGAGCAGAAAATACCTATCTACTTAGAGCCTGATCTATACCTCAGATCTGAAGTGTCGGCAACGCCACCCGTGTGCCTTCCTTAAAAAAGCTACAACAGCCAGTGTTTGCCTGCTTCACAGAGGTGCAACCTTCTACATAACCAAGATAGTCAACTTTTTGAAGCTTAGTTCTTGATAAAAGGCTTTCTTATCACTCTTACTCAAGGTGGTGAGATTCCTTCGCACCACATGTGTGTGTGTTTTTTGTCTTAACTTTTTAACTACAAAAACTTTATTCATTTATTGAAACTTATGTCTGCTTTTAGCAAACCAATGTGCCACAGAGAAGGAAACAAAATTCGTGTCTCGATCATGTTAAAAGTGCCTATCGACCTCGATCTAGAGTTGTTGGGGATGCCGCCCACATCCTCTAGCTCCGTCTTGGATAGCCCAACAGGAGATTCGGAGTTGGAGGTGGAGATTAGTGGTGAGGGTGAAGCCGATTGTTATGAAAATGTTCAGGCTTTATCCAATCAACTAGTAGCTCAGCTATTGCAAAATCGTCAGATTGAAACTACGTCTCCCCAAACCCAACATGAGCAAGACAACCTACCAAATCAACCTGAAGGTTCAGCTAAAGCAGAGCGTAGCATGAATACCTGGTCTCCTTCTTCAGAAAAAGCAGCGCGACAACCAGTTACAGCAAAGGAAATACTGGAAAAAACACGGCAACCTTTATCAAATCGACCATCAGATCAGCTATCGGTTTCCCCGACATCCCCAGACATGGTTGAGTTGACCGAGGAAATCCGGAGAGTTCCACTTCCTACTTTGGGAGAAGGAAGCTCTGATTTTTCTGAAGAAGGTCGCACACCACCATTTGAGAAAAAACTTACCGGACACTTATTAGACTCATTCAACAATGGTTTAACCTTAGCTGTTAACGTAGTAGGAACAGTTTTGTTTCTGGGCAAACTCGCTAACTATACTTGGGAGTAAATTGAGCAAAAAGTTCAATTTATGATCGTGCGTCACAATAATTTCTAATCGTCAGGTGAAGCCGTATCGCTGGTGTCCGTCGATGAATACCCGCTGTTGGCGGATATCGAAAAACTGATTGAGCAGCAGTTACCATTCTTAAGCGATCGCTGGCTTTAAACCCAACTCCACAACCAAGCCCGAACCAATTCAAGATGGACGCAAACACAAACCCAGACGCGGACTTGACAAGCGGAAGGCTCACTCTACCGATAAACCCCAAGCACCAACATTAGCTAGAAAATCGGCAAAGCGAATTGTGGCAGGTGGCAACAAGTCAGGTGCTCGTTCAGGAGCATCGCGCCGTTCCGTTAAACGCTCTAGCTAATCCATCGTATTACTAAAAGGGTACTGCGACCAAACTTTGTTATGGTCGTAGGAGAATTTTGGCATTACAAAGAAACGTCCACCCATCTAATTGGTGGACAAATAATTTAAACCTGGAGCTTCTACCAATGGCTATCTACGATTCAATTGGTAAAGAATATACCAAAACTCGTATTCCCGATCCTCGGATTGTTAAGACTATAATTAACTTACTCAATTTACCACAAGGCAGTATTATTGCTGACATTGGGGCTGGCACTGGTGGTTACACTCAAGCCCTAGCCAACCAAGGATTTTCTGTTTACGCTGTCGAACCATCATCAGTAATGCGTAAACAAGCACCAGAACATCCACAAGTCAAATGGTTCACTGGATATGCAGAAGCTCTTCCTTTGCCAGATAAATCTGTTGATGCAGTAATAAGTATCCTGACGATCCATCATTTTTCTAATTTAGAAAAATCCTTTCAAGAAATGCATCGAATTGTTAAGTCTGGTGTAATTCTTTTGCTAACTTTTGATATTAGATTGGCTCAAAAAATCTGGCTTTATGATTATTTTCCTTTGCTTTGGGAAGATGCATTACGATTTCTACCACTTAATGAACTTCCAAGTTTAATACAGGCAAATACCCAAAGAAGTGTTGAAGTTTTCCCTTTAATGTTACCCTACGATCTATCCGATCTGTTTGCCGCAGCAGCTTGGAGGCGTCCTGAGTTGTATCTTCAACCAGAAGTACGTGCAGGAATATCATCTTTTGCTTTGGCTGATCCCAATGTTATTGAATCTGGAGTAAAGTCTCTCGGAGCAGATTTAAGTAGTGGTCAATGGGATGCAAAGTATGGAGAAATTCGTTCCTTGACGGAAATTGATTTGGGTTATCGTTTCCTGCTTTGCAACAAGCGCAAACTATAGTTAGCAATTAGGAATTTGCGCTCGTTGCTTGTTGCGGAATATCCTCTAAGAGCCACAATCCCAAGCTTTTATCTCGATACAAAACACCGGACTCGCTACATTGCTCATTAATCAGGCGTAAAGGTGTGGGAAAATTGAAAGGTGGTTTCTCCAAGTTTAATAAGCGCCAGTCCCCTGTTTTGATATCTTCGTTTTCGTCACAATCGGGGAAAGTCGTTGTTAGCAGATAAGTAATCTGGCTCCTTTTAATGTTATTGAGAGCAGAGTAAATATCTGCTATGGAAAAGTGAACAAAGCAGTCTCGACATAATAATAGGTTTGCTTTCGGTAGAGGCTCGCTTGTCAAATCCAGTGTCACAAACTCATATCTTTGGCAATACGGCTTAACCCGTTGCAACGCGTTGTACCGCTTCTGGTTAAGAGCGATGAGTTCGGGTACAATATCTGCGCCTATGTAACGTGAAATTGGCAAGTCTACAAACTGCATCCAACTGAAATCTCCACACGGTAGATCAAGGAGTACGTCCACCTGTAATGTCTTAAGTAGTGCTGGAAGTTCCGCTTCGATCTGTTGCGTTTGCCTCCTAGCAGCACCTTCTCCCGAAACTGAATCAGATCCACACCAGTGATTTGTTTGGAATATGTGGCTGAATGTGTCTGCAAGCAAAAAGGTTATACCTTTAGATGCCAGCTTCTCAAAATAGTAAGGATCGAAAGGGACGTTGTCTCGCCGTTTATTCATAAGATGTATTTAATTGCTCACAGTTCACTCAAATCCTTCTGGGCTCAATACCTGCCTTGGAGCGCCAAAGCAATTGCTTATCTTTATATTCTATCCAACTTTCATTAATTCGTTGACAGTTTGCATTAGACTTGTCCGGAAATTTATAATCCAGTCTGTACAAGGATTTTAAACGTTGTATATACGTCTTCAATCAACCTAGGAATAAAGATTTGATACAGTTGATAATAGTTTAGAAACAAAAAATAGGGGTTTCAAATTTTGAGCATTAACATGATTTATTATTTTGAACAATCCGTAAAAGATAGATACTGTGTGTATTATGGTTTATAA
>JAQYWN010000726.1 GCA_029379265.1 Rhizonema sp. NSF051 | reverse complement strand
GTCGAGGGAAAAACCTGCACAAAACGCGCAACCCTTTACGGGTACTCGTTGTGCGCTCCACGATTAATCGTGAAGTGCCCCAAATCAAGCAGTTTATTAGAATAGATTCTCAATTAATACTAAAAATCCTGCTTGATTTGGGGAGGGTTGCGCGTTTTGTGTCGATTAATGCGTCGTCCGACGACGATTACAATCGTTATCACCAATTGATGTGGCTGTATGTTCAGTTGTGAAAGCTGAACTATTTTATGGAGCGATGAGAAGTCAAAATCCTGCACGTACACTGGCTAAGCAAGAAGCTTTTCTAAATAATTTTATTTCTTTGCCTTTTGATGATGCAGCCGCAACAACCTTTAGTAGGATTCGTGCAGAACTGACTAGCTTGGGAACTCCCATCGGTCCATATGATATACAAATTGCTGCTATCGCCTTAGTACATCAGTTAATATTGGTAACACATAATACTCGAGAGTTTGTCAGAGTGAAGGGGTTACAGATTGAGGATTGGGAAGAAGAGGGGTAAAAAGTAAAAAGAGAATCCCCATAAATTCAGGCGCGGGGATTTCAATCATGACGCATACCCAACTGCGATGCCCTTCCAGCGTCAAAAGCTGTTTTCCATCTACCACTCGCCATAGGCGGGTTTTTCCATCCGCATCGCCCGTTGCTAATTGTTCGCCATCTGGGGTAAAGGCTAATGAAACAACTCCACTTGAGGTTTCAGCAAATACCGAAGTTGTTAAATCAGTGTTGTGAAAATTGACCCCAGCCAGATTGACCTGTCGCAAGTCGGCTTGCCACACAGCTAACGCAGACAAGTCACAGCTTCGTAAATCGCTTTGCAGATGCACCAGTAGGTTGAGGAGGTTACCAGCAATATAGTTTGGTTGACGCGGTACTTGCTGCTGTTGCAACTTCAGCATGGCTTTCAACTGTTGTTCAATGGCTTGTGGGTTGCCAAACTGGATCAGCAATTGTTCAGTGATCGGCTCAACAATTACCCGTTTTTGCATCTCCCGGATATAGTCTTTTGTCTGGGCTTTGAGCAGCGCATGGGTTTTCAGCCGCTCTGGTGTTTGGGTGGTAATTTCAAGAGAAATGCATTGTACAAACTGATCGGTTGCATACTCCAACACTACCGGCTGTAGAAAGAACCGCTCATCCTCCTTTTCGATCAGCGATCGCCGTAACAAAGACTGCATCGCATCCAGTAATCTTCGCTTTGAAGCCGTAGTAATAACATCATTACTCAATTCAAACAGCGAGATTGGTTCTCGATTAATTGCTAACCAAAACAGCATTTCTTGCTCAATTTTAGACAGGCGATCAAATTGTCGCTGGAGCAAGTCTCGTATATCATCAAAAACTGCTAACCCCTGCTCCACATAGTTCAAGATTTCGGTAATTCTGCCGTTAAAAAGTTCTTGAGTTGCTGCTGCCACCATCTTCAGTGCCAAAGGATTGCCGCTGTAATGGACAACTAATGTTTCCCACTCCAATTCTGTCCCTGCAAAGGTTCCTTTATAGCGAAACAGTTCTCGTCCGGCTACTGGATTGAGTCCCTTGAGTAACAATGTTCGTGTTGCTCCCTCCGCACCTTCCAAAGTCACAATCTCTCTGGGTTTTTCCCGGCTGGTAAGCAGCAAACAACTCTGATGCGATGTCTCCCCAATCTCCTTGAACAGTTGACTATAACCCTCATAGCCGGATCTACATTGTCCCGCCTGCCCCGCGCTCAGAATCGTCTCAGTATTATCTAGAATCAGTAAGCAGCGCTTTTGACACAATCCCTCTATCAGCTTCCGCAATTTTTCATCCAGGCTATTGGGTACAGCAATGTCCTCTCCCTGTGCCCCCAGTAAGACGGTCAGTACACTTTCTAACCACTCCTCCAGAGGCAGGGCATTTTGCAATGATCGCCACACGACCACCTCAAATTCTGCTTGAATCTGCTGTACCAATTTAGCCGCTAAAGTACTTTTACCAATCCCACCAATCCCCAGTAGCAGCACCAGGCGACACTGTTCCTCCAACATCCACTGTTTGAGACATGCCAACTCTTCATTCCGCCCACAGAACGTAGAGGTATCAAGGACAATTCCCCAATCTGCCTGAGGGAACTTCGCCGCATCAATGATTTCTTTTGATTCCTCAGTCAAAACAATAGGTCGAGCATAGTCATTCTGACTTAACTCCAAACCAAAAGCTCGAAATGCCCACTGTAAAGATTGTTTGTCAACAGGTTCTGATCGCCCCAGCACTCTGGCGATCGTATTGAGCGACAAGCTCATGCGCTCACTTAACTCTTCTAAGGTAAAGCGATCGCCTGCATTCTCATTAAACTCCGCCTGGATTTTGGCAGCTTGCAGTTTGTCCCATCCCTGCGCCGTTAGGAAAACTCCCCGGTAGCGTCTGGTTTTCTGCTGAAGCATCAAAGATTACCTCAAGAAGATAAAGCCCTGGTAGAATTGCAACTAGAGTCGAGAATCGACCCGAACGAACATGGACCAAAATTGAGATGCAATTACTCCAATATACGCTCCTACCTTTTTTAAAAATCTTGATTAAACAAGAGTAATATTTCATCATAGAAGCTCTTTGTCATCTGCCTTTAGTAGGAAATACTGATGAAATGCGGTTTCTTTGACGTGTAAGGGCAGGTTTTAGATCATCTTGGATGTACTCAGATATTATCTGGATCAAACCCTTACCCACTCCAAGACTGTGGTCTATACATCTGAAAATCGCTGTAAAGCATCGCCATTTTTTAGTTGAGCGTGCAAGATATCAACTTGAGCCAACACCGCGAACTAAAGTTACGCGGATTCAGGCTGAAAGTCGGCGTTGACTTGTCGCCCTGACTCCGAAGAGACGGCTATCTGGTCAACGTTTTTCAGCTTATCGAACAACCGCTCTGGGGCAATCAACCCACTTTCAGACTCGCCTACTCGTTCGCGGTTTAAAAACTCCTGCCATGCGTCCGATAGGATCGACTCCGACCCCGAATATGCCTCGGCAGCATTCAACAATGACAGTCTATCGTCTTGATTTACGTGCCTACTCAAATACCCACTAAATAGATCCCGATGCATTTCAATCCCAGTCGCATCGTGATGAACTCTTTGGGATAGCGTTTTCTTGGTACGGCTTCCATCTAAATGAGTTTGACTCAGCGCTGTTTTTTGAGTACAGAACTTGTGAACTGTTCCGCCGGCTTTTTCAGCTTTGCGAATGAGTTCTGATTGTACAAAACCTGGTGACTTGGCAGATATTGCTTTACCATATCTTTTCTGCCAGCCCTTGACTGAGACACACTCAGTCTTAATATTCTTGCCATGCCGTAAGATTTCGTTGACTATCTCACGATTTTTAGTCTTGGCATATGCAGCTTTCTTACGTTGTAATTCTTGCTTCTTCTGAGAGGCTTTTCTATAATTGCTAGATTTCTTCCATTGACGCTTACCTTTCTTAACCTTGCCTTTCTTACGAATTGTACGATGACCTTTTTTCACTTCAAAATCAGGCTCGTAGTTATCAGAATTGTTGATTCGTTGGGAGCGCTGCATCTTTCTTTGTAGTGCAGCTACCTCTTTTTCAAAAGTTGGAACTTTTTCTGCAAATGGTAATAATCCAGCTTTCTTATCGCCAACAAAGGCAATGTTAGAAATGTTAAGGTCAAGACCCATCAAGCCGTCAGAAACATAATTTTTCTTTTTCTGATATGGTTCTCCTTGATTAATAAGTTGAGCATACCAACGACGTTTGCCGTTTAAGTCCCTCCACAATAAGCGAACGTACTTGATAGGAGAGGTTAGACCATGCATAATGACTTCGTTGGATTCATCAATGATTGGACGTAACTTGAGGCTACCCCAAACTAATTCATTGTCTTTCCAGCGTAGTCCCTGTTTATTGGTTTTCCCTTCAACAGAACGAAAGCGACTGGGGATTTTGAAACGAACTTTTTTAGCGCGTCCAAACATTACTCTTTCAGATGCTAAAAACGCTCTCTTAGCAATTGTCTGTTGAGCTTGTGCATCTATTTTTTCAGCAATCGATTTAGAGTTTTTTGCTATTTGGTTAGCATAATTTTGCAAGTCAAAATCGGAATATCTATAAGCTTGACGTGCAGCAATAAAAGCATCACTTCTCTCTTTTTTGTTTGTCCTAGGTATCTTTTTAGCTTGTTTAAACGCCTCTGAATCGCGAACCAACTGCATCCGTATCATTGCCTCACCAAGACATGCATTATACAACTGCCTGGAAGCTTCAAATCTTGACAACAACTCAGATTCTTGAGCGCTATCAACTTTTAAAGAAATTTCAGTAATGAAAGATGGAGTTCGTTTCTTCGGCATTTAAAATCACCTCCTTTGTTTGCTAAAATATATTTAGTATAGCTAGCG
>JAQYWN010000725.1 GCA_029379265.1 Rhizonema sp. NSF051 | reverse complement strand
AAAATATATTTTTTTAAGGGGACACATAGTGCGCGAAGCTCTGGGGAAGCTTCGCCAGAGCTTCCCCAGAAAAAAAGGCGTCCACTTCAAACGATTCCTTACTCCCTGCATTCACTTATTATTTTTGGTGTTGCCAAACTAGTATAAGCAATATTTGACCGAGTTTAGCATAATTTGAGCAATAGCTGCGGCTTTGTAATTCTTATTTATTAATTGTCTTTTTCCTCACTAATTCCACAACGTTTCCACAAGCTCTGTCTGGGTTTTCCACAGAAGCTTCACGCAGTTATCGACTGTTGCCGTTTTACTGAGGATTAATGAATGAAGAGTGAAAAGGAACTTAAAAGACTGAGTTTTTATTAAGAAGTGTGACAAAAACTAGGTTCAGATCCTCATTCTTTCGTAAATGTTGAGTTTTTATAAAATGTTCTTAATATTTTGCAGCATTGACAAACCTACCCCCTTTTGCCGCAAAATGATGCGGCTTGCTTTTATATTGGTTGAACACCTACATAAAAACACCCACTAGGAGATCCAATAAATAAATCAGCCCACCCTTGGGTGCTACGTGGGTAAATGAGGTTCTGTGAACTACCACGTACTGAACTATCAAACGTCAGAAAAAACAACCCATGTAGCACACCACTCTCCAGAAAAGAGGGACTATTCGTGGATAGATAGATAAAAAAGGCTGAATTGATTTATAAAGCAGAGGCAAATACCTTAGCTGTTGCCAATAGCTAAGGACTGTATGTTCTTGCTCTAGGCTTCACCAAAAGCAAGATTTCCCGTTGCTCAACTTCACAGGAGAAAAAGAGAAATGAACGCAACAGTTAGCATCTTTACAGAAATACCTGAAACATTAGACGAATCTCTCAAAAACTACTTAGAAAAACATCCGGATTGGGATCAAAATCGCGTAATGACAGCGGCGTTATCCCTATTTTTACTCCAAAATGGAGATAGTGATCGCCGTGCCGCTCGCGTTTATCTAGAAACTTTGTTTCATCACTGCTAAGTGGAAATGTGCTTTACTAACAATGAACTCACCGTTTGATTAAACCCGGCAAACACGGGCAAAAGTTACCACTTCACCTACTGAAGAGTGAATCTTTATTAATGAAAAAGACATCCGCGACTGAGCCAGAATTGCAGAAGAATTCTGTATGCAGGCAGGGATGAATTACGGTTGAGAGTCCACGATTTTAGTTATGGAGAAAGGCGAAATTTCATCTGAATGAAACCCGATTCGTTTAGTTGTGGATTTCAAGCTAAATTCTGACTAAAAAGTAGGTAATAGATGGGATGTAGAAGGTCGTAGAAGGTAGATGAAAAAAGGGTCTGTGCCCTCTTTTATTACATCAAACACTCATAACTTATACTGAGACATGAAGTCAGACGGACAGAATCATCAGGTAGATCTGCTTTGCACTATTTATGCAGTGTCGTGACTTACTCAATTAAAAGAGTGAATTTATTATTGGTGGGTTCTTTCGACCTGCTACATACCTTCTACGGACTGCCTTCATTCGCGATTTCAAATGAGTGAATTTGAACGAGAGCGAGTATTAGAAGTTGTTTGACGGTGGAGATTTATCAGACATTTGAGGTTGAGTAGGACACTCAAACTTATACCCAACACCGCGTACAGTTTGAATTAATGCAGGCTGGCTAGTATCAACTTCAATCTTTCGGCGAATTTGACCTATATGCACATCTACAACCCTTTGGTCGCCCACGTATTCATAATCCCACACTTCCTGGATAAGTTCTGAGCGTCGCCAAACTCGACCTGGATGGCTAGCTAAAAAATGTAACAAGTCAAATTCCAGAGCAGTTAAGGATACTGGTTGGCTGTTAAGTGTTACCTCACGCCGCACGGGATCAATCATCAGCTTTTCAAATACCAATCGTTTTTGTTCTGCTGTCGTCACAACCCGTTTGCGCCTCAAAATAGCAGCGACTCTGACTTCTAATTCTCCTAAACCAAATGGTTTGGTGAGATAGTCATCAGCGCCTTTAGAAAAGCCGCGAATTTTATCAGCCTCATCTGCACGACTTGTCAGCATCAAAACAAAAACTCCGTTCCGGCTTTGCATTTCCTGACAAAGGTTAAACCCAATGACATCTGGTAAATTCACGTCTAAAATCACCAGATCGGGGTTGAATTGCTCAAATAAACCTAAGGCTGTCTTACCATCTTCGGCAGCCTCTACCTGATAGTTCTGCTTCATTAAAAAGCGTTGGATTAAATTCCGAACTGCAGGGTCGTCATCAACTACAAGAATCTTGGCAGGAGCCATGACCATCACTTTGCACAAAAATTCATAAGATTAATAGGCTAATTTGCGCTCAAGGCGCAGTTCCCGTACTGGTGGCAATTAAAATATACAAGGCGGCGGGAGCTAATTTCCTGATTGTCCAAGTAATATTGTACTCAGGGAGATCGGCAATTACAGCGCTAATATTTTGGTATTGCCACCTCGTAACGTTGGTTTCAAGTTAGTAATTGTCAACCTTGTGTCCAGTTGGCAGATGCTTTATCCTTAGCCGCAGCAAGTGGGTAGCATAGGACACTTTACTTCACCCAGTTTTTTAGTAATTTAAAACGCTTCAATTTTAAATCGATCTGCGGCTTTATGACAAAAAGCATTCTCATGTCTTACATTTAAAATTTATTTAAGGCACTGTAAGTTGCCAAATCTGGAATAGAAGAGAAAATTTTTGCATAAAAACCGCCTTTTAGAGATTCCCATCTCAAATTCTAGAGTAAAGCCCCGATTAGTGAACGACATGAGGGGATACACGGAGTTAGCACAATATGTTAAAGTGACTATAGTTAAAATTACCAAGTCGATTAGACTTACCCGTGCTAATATCCAGTTAGGACATGTACATCGACTAAAGCATTGGTTTCGATCAATGTCAAACAGGCAAGCTGTATTTCCTTGATAAAAGACTGCTGCTGAGTGAGGCTGAAGTAAAAAACTCTCATGAGTGATCAAAATCCCTACGAAAAACTTGGGGTGCCAGAAGACGCTAGCTTCGATGAAATTCAGGATGTTCGCAATCGCCTACTGGAGCAATACAGTGGCGATGTTAAGCGTCTAGAAGTTATAGAGGCAGCTTACGATGCGATTTTAATGGAGCGCCTAAGGATGCGTCAAGAAGGCAAAATAAAAGTGCCAGAACGCATTCGGTTTCCAGAAGTAAGACTACAAGCACCTCCTAAAGAAAATTCAAACCTTCGCAAGCAGTCACCTGTCTGGTTGCAACGAATTCTAGACAAGCCAACGCCTATAGAAGTTCTGTTACCTGGCGCTTGGTATCTAGGTTTGAGTGCTATAAGTCTGTTTTATCCAATGAGAAGCGATGGGATTTTGCAATCTGGGAATGACCAAGTTTTGCAGTTAGCATTGATTGTAGGAGTAGGTATTAGTATCTATTTTCTCTATCGTAAGGAAGGCAAGTTTGGTCGCGCCGTTTTGTTCACATTAATTGGTTTAATCATCGGCTTACTTGCTGCCGGACTAATAGCTGGCTGGGTTGTAACCCCAATGCGTGAATTCATAACTCTGAGTCCAAATCAATTTTCTACAGTGGTAACTTTTATACTGCTGTGGGTGATAAATAGCTTTCTGCGCTAGTTACAGTCGCTCTCGTGTTCAATCTTGTGAAACGAATAAAATAACTTAGGACTGTTGTGGTAACAGGATAAAATCTACAGCAACTCTTAGATCCTTGACAATGATGTCAGGGTGATAAATTCCTAATTGAACTTGATCGCGGATGCCACACTCTACCGCGATCGCTTTAATTCCATGTTTCTTAGCTGCAGTAAGATCGGCTTCAGTATCACCCACCATCCAAGTATCGGAAGCAGTTGGTAGCTCCCCTAAGGCTCGTGCCATTAATAACGGTTTATCATCAATGTCACGGGTTTTTACATAGTCATTATTCAAGCAGTAACAGCGGTTTTCGGGAAAAAATCTCTCTAAATCGAATTTTTTCAACGCATAATCTAGTTCCCAAACCCGACGCATAGTCATCACCGCTAAATCAACTCCCGCTTCTTGAATTTTCAACAGTGCGTCTACCGCGCCAGTAGCAAGCGTATCGTACTGGAAGTACGTTTCTGTATGTATGATTTGTCGTCTCAAGTGGGCAAAATCTTGTGCTTGTATTTCATCTAAAAGGGAAATAAGAGCAATTTGTTTTTCAGGAGTTCGCGATCGCTTTAACTGCCAAAATTCCGCTTTGGTTAGTTGTTGCACCTCCTGGTTTGAGCGTCGAGTTTTCAAGAGACAATATTGATAGACGCGGTAATAACGTTCAGAAACATCAATAATTGGACCATCAAAGTCTGTAATAATTCTTAACATAATTTTCAGGAATTTTCACTAAATATATAGG
>JAQYWN010000074.1 GCA_029379265.1 Rhizonema sp. NSF051 | reverse complement strand
CTACTGCTTTTACTTACATCAAAAGTTATTTGAAGATTATCAATTAAGGCAGCATTTTGAGGATCATTCTTGTAGTCTCCAATCACTAAGGAGTATCCCCTATTAACATAGGTATCTTTCAAAAGTGCCATTAACTTAAATCCTTCTAAGGAACATATTCAAAAGTATAGTATTGACTAATTGATTCAGGCTCTTCTAAATATTTATTCGAGGGTAATTCAGGAATAGGAAGAAGCCAAAAAAATCCTGTAAGACTACCCAAAGCATAGTCTAAAGCAATTGGGTATTCAGGAACCAAAGCTATACCAGCCAAGATGGTTTCCTGATCTTCAGTATACAACGACATAAACCATTGCTGTGCATAATCATTATACTGAATTTCAATGACATAAACAGTGGTGCTATCGTCTAGACTCACAGAATAGCTGTAGAAATAATCTTCAAACAATGGCAGAGGTATAGATGTGTATGTAGCCATTGTTTTCAGTTCCTTGTAGGATTAATATCTTCTAAGTCGTCAGAAAGATCTTTTTGTTCATCAACTTTAGGTACATTACCTTTTTTAGCTTTTGGCGCTGCCTTAGACTTAAGGGCTTTTACTACATCAGCGGATAATGCTGTAGTTTTTAAAGTGACGAAGTTAACTTGTTCGAACTGTAGATCACAAAATAGTGAATTACCACTATCAACAGTTTCTTTTATATCTACACTTATAAGACACAGATCTTCATATCTCTTAGTAATTTGTGTCCCTTCAAACTCACACAAAATAACAGGGCGTATTTTAGTTTGAGTTTTACCTGTGGCTTGATTGTAATAAGATCCTGACATCAGTTTGACTAAACAAGACTCTACGAAAGTTTTCATGTTAGAGCCGACAGGATCCACAATAACAGTAGGTTTGTTTGCAGGTAAAAATTGGCTTATAGAATCAGGTAAAAGATTTATAAGTCTACTCGATGAGTTTTGAATTATAGCAGCATTCACCTCAAAGCTTCTGGTGTTATTAGGAGAAGATCCATCTTCATCCTTAATAAGATGCTGAATAGTCGAAATATCTGCAAAAGAGATTATACCAGTGAAACTGAAACTCGGATTCTCTGGAGTAAAGTTATCTGTGGAATTCCTACCACGAGCTGTAGGATTCTTTGTAACTTGACCTTTAAGACTTCTGTTATACTGGGTTACTGCGTCAAAATAGATCCAGAAACCGTAGTCATCGCTGCCCTCTTCCGTAGGTAGTCTAATACCTAAACTCATTAACTACCTCCCACTTTTAGCATAATTCAACATGGCTTCAGAAAGCATATTATCCATTGATGGCTTAACCTGATTACGGAAATCTTGCATCAAATCCCCGACATTACTTGCAGAGCTTTGAACAATGATATCCCCAATCGTAACAGTTGTTGTTTGCTGGATAGACTGATTTTTTGGATTTCGCATGTCATCAGTAATAGGAACATCACCGTTAACACTCTGATTTAAGGGATTGACATTCAACTCAAAACTTTTCTTCTTGGAAACTGTATCATTAATCTCTTTTTTCCAATCATCAAGAGATCTACCCGAAGATTCTTGTTTAAGAGATTTCCAAATAAACCCTAACCTTTCTGATGGGCTAAGATTCTCATTATTGCCAACCATCTCAAGTAAGCCACCTGAGCCAAAAGTATTGGAAAGGATGTTTCCTTCCTTCCTTAGTGTGCCGGGCTGCTCTTTTGTTCCTACGGCATCTCCAGCAAACTTAATACCCCAACGGATCGCGGCGGCAGCATAGGTCATAGTTGCTGTTTCTGCTTGATTCATCGCATCTTTAAGTGGTCCGAGAGCTGCTTGAAGTTCCCGCTCTGCTGCAATTCTATCTTTGGTTGCGGCCTGAATTTCTTCGCCATCGCGTTCAAATTGTGCCCAGAACTTGTCGTTGGCAAGTCGCTGAGCATTGGCTCGAACAGAATTAACCGCCTCGTCAAGCTCTTTAGCGCTTCTCTGTGAACTGAGCCGGTAAGCCTCAATTAGATCGTTAGAGCTTACTTCACCTTTTCTCATGGCGCCTTTAAAAGCTGCTTGAGGGTTGTCCCCTGTAAACCCAGTTCTTGCAGACCAAGCTTTAATTAAATAACTCTTAATCTCAGGGTCACCACCACCCTCGATCAAAGCATTGAGGTCACTAGTGTCAACCTTGCCTGCACCAAGAATCTGTGTAATCTGACGCATGGCATTACGCTGTTGCCAAGGTTGCAAGTGACGGACAGCAAAACGTTGAGAAAAGAGGTCATAGTTACTTAAAGCATCTCGTGTGCCTATTCCTTGTCCTCGTTGTAGAACAAGTGCAGTATTGAAATCTGTAATACCCTCTTCAGCACTGTTGCCATATTTTTGAGAAAGTCTTTTATACCACTCAATAGCATTGGCCCGTCTCTTATCAGACCCACCGACAGATTGCCCAAGAAGAATTCGTTTGGTATCATTATCGATTACGCGATCTTGCACTTCATCTAGACGGCGGTTGATAGCATAACCACCTGCACCGATAGCACCCGCTGCAATTCCTGCTGGACCTAAACGGCCAACAAAAGAATCGGCAAAACCAAAACCTGCACGTTCTGCAAATCTGGGATTAAAATATCTTTCTGAATGGAACTGAGGGGCGGTGATAGATCTAGAAACTTCTCTACGCGTCCTGTGATTTGCTCCAGATCCAATATTTAAAGGTAAACCAACGTTACGTACTCCACGCATTGCCCTAAGAAGACTTGCTTGAAGATTTCTCTCATTAACAGCAAATTTATTTATCTGGAAAGTAACTTTGTTTGATGCGCTATCTAGAGCATCTCCAAGAACTTTAGTCAGAGCTTTGTTGTCTACTTTAAACCCTGTAAGATTAATCTTAAAAGAGTTTTGAGAGCCTTGCATTTTCTTAAATCTGTTATCAATTTGATTTAAGAATTTATCGACTTTACGAAGACTTGAAGAGTCAACATTTACCCCGAGACTTGCCCAGAACTTTGCAATTTCTTGACCACTAGCCACGTTTCAATGCCTCCTCTTTTCTTCTTTTGTTTTCAAGCTCTATTTTCAATTTCTCTTCTTTAGACTCTTCAAAAGCTTCCAAGACTTCAATATCCTCTATAAAGTCAAGCAGATCAGATAAAGAGTAGACAGAAGATAACTCTTCCTTAGTGCATTTGATTCTTGGGTGCGTAGTGACTTTTAGAATTAGCCAGTTTTGAGAATATCCTTCTAATATAAGCTTATCAAAACTGGTTGGTTCAGAAGAATTTTTTACTGTTCTACTGAACCTTGGTCGGTAAAATTTTCATCAAAATTGAAACTCAAAACAGCGTTATAAACATCCATAAGATGTGAATAGCGGCCGGAGAAGTATTCGTCGAATTTTTCACCAGACATCTTCACGCTGCCCAACTGCACAGAAGAACAGATCACATCCTTAATGAACGCAGGTGTAATCATGTCGTCTCGAAGTTTAAACTGAATGTCCAAACCTTTAGTGGCTGGTAGTTTGGTGAAAATATATTCTACTGATTTTGTTTCATCTTTAGTTTTATAACCGTCAATAGTTACAAATTTAGTTTCAAGAGCCATCATTCCTCCAAAAATTTAAAATAAAGATGAGATACCCGAAGATACCGCATCCAACAAAGAGCCTGCGGGCGTAGTAGTATTTCCGACATCGTACTCTTTGGTGCTAAGGCACTGAATAATCCAAACTCTTTCAGCAAGACTTGCATCAAAAACTACATCCGCATAATTTACAACAAAAGCTTCCAAAGAGTGAAAAAGACTAGTTCCGCCAGTGTCTTTAATTTTGAACTCAAGTCTGGCTGTACCTTCGATTACATCTAAAGATAACAGATAGGAAAATATAGTATTCCAATCGCTCCCAGCAGATATAGATAACCTAACTGTAGCACTTGTGTCATAATTAATTGTACGAGTGTGTTTACCTTTAATTCCCTTGACGGTAAGGATTGGAACTGTATCTCTTGAAATAGAGATTGAATTCCAACCGGTAAGGATTGATTCACCCATAGTGACATATACTGCTTCTGGATCATAAGTAGTTACAGTCATTAGAATATAACTCCTGCCAGACTAGGTATTTCACTGATAATTCCGTCTAAAATCCCTTCGATCAGAGATGTGGCACCATAGCTGTCACCAAATACGGTTACACCTTCTGTTGCTTTAATTACCCATGTTCTAGGAACCACACTGTCTGCAAATATTAAGTCTGGTTCTCTCTCAATCCAACAGGTGGTCGAAAAGAACTGGCTAGATCCTGATGTGTCTTTTATAAACAGTGGAAATTTTGCAACTGTAGTTGTTTGGTCTGCAATCAGAAGATATTGCAACAATCTACTTGTCTTACTTACAGAAGAAAGCGTCAACTCAATAGTATATGACTTACTAGAACTTCTTCGTCTGTAAGTTATTCCATCTGTAGATGTAACACTAGAGAAAGTTGGTTCGTCTTTACTGACTTTTACAAAAGTACCTGATTCTACATCCTCTACAACAAAACCCGCAATATTAATAGTAATTGAGGATGGATCATACATTGAAAGGGCCATAAATCTCCTTTAAGGAGAGGAAGGCATATTTCTACGCCTTCTCACCCTTTAAATTATTCAATCCACTTGGTAGGTACAGTTCCACCGAGGCTTGTAACTTCTGCTACAAACGAGGCATCTACTTTGCTGTTACCGCCGAGTTGATCATCCAGTTTATTGACTCGTACAACCCATTCGCGAGTTTCCATAGTATTGCCATATACTGCGTTAGGTTTAACGGCAACGTAAGCTTGATGTCCGTAATGCAAAGATCGACCCGATGTATCTTTTACCGTGATAGAGAAAAGGTTATCACTATTTTTCGCTCGAATATCGCGATTGAAAAGATTATCCAAGATATCATTAGACTCGGATGTTTGTTGCAAAGGAATGGTAATGTTGGCTTTATCCCACACAGGATTGTAGATACGGGTAGTGTTGCCGTAAGCACCTACAGACTCATTCCAAGCATCTTGACGCTCAACCATTACGATTTGGTTTTCACTGACACCCGTGACAATGTGCGATCGCGGTTGACCACCAGCATCCTCCCAATCAAGAACAATAATTACTTGAGTTGGATCATATGTTGCAAGAATATCACTCATCTTTCATCTCCTTATCCATATAAAAGTTATTAAACATGTACAACACCTCGAATAATAACTTTGTGTACAGCACCTTGAAGTACTGCATCAAACAAGAAGTCACCCGCAATACGCTGAAGACGTTGGTTCTCTGGGATATCCACTACACGAGGAACAGTGATTGTAAACGAGGAATATGCAAGATTAGTTACGCCAAGAGCAAGTACTGAACGCATTTGAGCCTCAATAAGAGCAAATCCTGCGTCAGTGTATGGAACTTTTGGCTTACGAACCAGCATACCAAAAACAGCTTCTTGCATGCGGGCAATAGTCCAGAATTCAATGATTTTCTGGTCAATAAATGTACCATCTGCCATGGTACTGTGACGTGTCAGATTAACACCACCAATGGTAATGTAGTAGGACATGTTTTTAGATTCAAGATTACTCCGACCAGTTGTGCTGATAGTAGATGGCGGAACGCCTTCAAGAGTCTTAAATTCCCAAGTATTTTGACCGGGAGTGTAAGTCAACTGGCTACCAACCCATGCAGCTTCAGGATAATAAGTATCTGCTTGCGTGTGGTACATCACATTTGTCTGATCATATGCCAGAGCTTTAAGCTGAGCGCCAATGTCAGTAGTCGTAACGGCAAGCGATGTAGCATCTTGGGTCGAAGTGAAGTAGACTTTGTTTACAGTTGCAATGTAGCCTGCCAAAGCAAGAACATCGGAAGCAGTGTGAGTACCCGCAACCAAAGCAAACCAAGTGCTGTTTTCTGCATCAACAGCCGTAAGACCAGCAAGCCAAGTTTCAGCAGGAACCTTACGACCAATTACAACTTGAGAGGGAGAAAGATCTTGACCAAAAACTTGAGTAGCAAGGGTGATAACCAAGGGAGTAGTAAAGTCTTCTTTTACTTCAGCCAGAGAATTATAAGTGCGGGTGCGTGAATCTGTCCAATCCGTAAATTCAGCAAGAATCAGTGGGATCGTAAATGATGCTGTGCTAATCGTTTGAGTTTCTGCACTAATAGAAACATCTACGATTTCATCAAGCAAATTTGCCATTTATTATTTTATCCTATTGTTTCTGGGATTTCAAAACGATCACCAGTTTGGGTGTTTACCAAAATTACTTGCTCAATGTATTCTACGGGTTGAGAAGTTTTAGCGGCGTAGCTTAAGGTTAGATCTTGAAGGAATGTAGGTACATATTTAGTCTCCCTCATTTGAGGAGCGTTTCTTAGTACACCTACACGCATCTTCCCAAGGTTGTTTTTCCTCAGATAAAAATAAGCTTGCTGTGAGTTAAAGTTCTGACTAAACTCATGAACCAAATCACCAGCAGTACTTCCCTTAAACATAATTTGGATCAGTGCTTCATAGGTAACTACAGTGTTGAGAATATATGAGTTGCTTCCATCTGGTTGCTCAATAGCAGAAGTGCTAGTTTGCTCTCGTCCCCGCTGATCCATGCTTAGAATATGCAAACCAACGTATGGATTTGAAGGCTCATCACCATTACCATACATCCATGTAACTTCATTATTTGGAAATAAAGGTTTTATTGCATTATATATAGCACTTTTTAAATCTGTGTAAACGGCCATATATTATTTACCTTTCCTTTCAACTCTGTAGTCTACTTTATCAATAAGTTGATGTGTTTTATTTAAAGGATCATTAAACCCTTTTAATTCGATTGTCAACCTTGCATTTGGTGGTGTATCCCATTCATCCATGACTTTTTGAAGGTGTTTTACAAAATATGGTCCAGCCTGATTCATGGCTTTGAAAACATTTTGACCGCTTATAACGGTTTTTATAACAGCAAGAAAGTTTTGATCTGCGCGACCCTTCTCTATGAACTCTCTAAACCCAACCCTCATGAAGGGTCGTGGAGGAGTTTGAGCACCGGGAATCATCGCATCAGGCCCGTTTGTGTGACCGAACTCATTTAACTCTGCAACAAAAGCATGGGGCAGATTGCTATTTTCAGATCCGTAATAGGTATCAAACCAACCAACTTGAAGCTCTGTTTTATCCATAGAAAGCAGTTGTTTTTTCAACTTTTCCCAACCAGAAGTATCTTTCTTGTAACTAAAAGCCATAAGATATTCCTCAGTTTGGGGTTAATTCTATACGGGCAGCGTAAACCTTGACATGTTCAAGTATAGACATTCCGTTTGTCCAATCATCAACCTTCATTATTTTGTAACGATCACCCTTCCAAACGAATTCATCAGCTTGCCAACCAGAAGAGCTCTCTTTCAAAGTTCTAGCATAATCAGCAGAGTAAAACCTGTACCAAACTCGAGTTCTATCTGACTCAGGCATCATCTGAATTTCATAAGATTTAAGTGGTTGAATATTTACTTGAATATTTACTTCTGTGTCTGGTCCAGTTACCCAGTCCCCATCTACATAAGAACCTTGTCCTTTTCGATAGATGGTTAAAGGAATCTTATTAGTCAAAAGGAATTGTGGTTTTAACATCTCAACTCCCCCTTAGATTACAGGATACTCAAAAGTAGTACCTTGCGAATGACATTCATCACAACCACAACCAGTTCCACAACAAGCCTGTGCTTCCCTGCAATTATCACCATCGCAAATCTCGATGTTAAGTAGTTTATTACAGGAGCCTGTAGAAGCTGACCAAGGCATTAAACCATTTGGAATTAAGCTGCCCGGATTATTAATCATATAATCGAGAGCTTTTAGATATTGGGTAGAAAGACTAGACCAGACTTCTATGTCGCCTGTTCTTTCTCTTGTACTCCAACCAGCAAGCTGAAAAGATGCAGAAATTGCAGCTAATCTTGCTGCTGAAAAAACATTTTGATTTGTCATGTCGAGGAATTGTTGAATTTCCTCATCGGAGAACAATTGGTAGAAAGGTGAAGATGGAACATCACCGATCAAGAGTCTCACTTGTTCTACTGGACTAAGAGCCATAGCCTCTCCTTAAAGGAGGGCAGACAAGCTGCCCAGATTATTAAGCCATGATACCTGCGGCTTTGAGTTTTGCCAAAAGAGCATTAAAATCTGCAACCAAACCTGCAACATCTGTTGCGGTGGAGTTGGCTTGAGTAGCTGCTTTCTTAACACTACCATTTACAGTAGTGGTTGCAGCAGGAATCAAAGTGCCTGCGGTTGCCTTTGCATCCATCTCATTGACAGCGTAAAGCCAACCATTATTAGTTGTTACAGCCATATTCTTATTCTCCAGAATAAGGGGCCTTTCGGCCCCAATTCAATTAGGCGAGGTACAGACGCACAACAGCCTGTGGGTGAAGCAGAGCGTTCAGGAAGTTCTGTTCAGTCATGATTTCGATGATGTCATCTTTCTCATTCAGGTATTCGAACCAGTAGCTACCTTGTGCAGTACGGTTGATCGAACCAAAACGGTTAGCCGGAGCGTAGTAAGTTTCGAACAGATCATCAGTACCCATAGGGAATGCATAGGCATCGCCTGCTGGGATGTAAGGAACGAAAGTACCACCTTGACCACCAATGGTGTAACCACCACGATACTCAACGAAGGTCAGACCCCAAAGAGTCAGAGAACGATAGCGTGCATCCAGACCTGCTGCTTGTGGACGACCAGTCAGAATCGACAGGGACTGCGATTGCTGGAAGTATTTAACAGCATCGGTAACAAATGGGTTGGTCCACAGAGCCGAAAAGAAGCTAGGGGAGCACAGAACCATGTAACCAGTCATGATAGCGCCAGAACGATAACCGTCTTGAATACCAGACAGAACGTTTTCAAACTGAGTACGTGGATCAGTTGCACCAACCAGAGTAATTGGAACTTCGGTACGAGTTACACCAAACTCAGTGTAGTAGTTGGTTGTTGCGACAGCACCAGCACGCAGAGTGCCGCTTGGAGCGTATACAGTACCAGTGGTGATCAGCTGGGCACGAGCAGCTTCAAGAGTCAGTGCGTGGGTTTTACGCAAACGTTCCATCTTACGCAGACGAATACCGGCAACAGTTTCCAAGTTGATTGCGTCACTAACGTTATCAACGGCAATGATACCATCAATATCATTTGGAGTGATTGCGTCGTCCATTGGGAAGTGAGGGATTTTCAACAACAGGCTGTCGCGGGTGAGAGGACCAACAGCGCTGTTACGTTCATCCCAGTTACGGTCAACAGCAATGGACTGTTGGTCAAACTCACGAACGATTTCAATACGTTTTTGGGACGAGTAGCGATCACGGAAAATACCCATGTCGTTGATCAAGCCCCACTGGTTGGGGATTACTTCAAGAACATCAGTACGGTCTACTACGCGGTTAAGATTACTGCGATCAAATACAATTGCCATTTAATTATTATTCCTTAAGCTACGGTCAGTTCAACGATTACGCCTTGTTTCTTCAGCACTTCTTTCAGGCTGGCGAACTGGGTGGCGTTAAGGTTTGCGTGGCGGAGTTTGATGTAGTAGTCTTTCAGTTGTACTGGACCACGTTTGAATGCTACGGAGTTAAATACACCAGCAGCAATTGCGTTTGGAACATAGGAAGCGTTGAAGCCAAAAGCATCGCCGAATACAACAGCGAATTCGTTAGTTGCAACGATATCCGAAGCGTTAACGAGTACAGCGTATGCAGCAGCAGGATCAACACCAGCAGCACGGAAAACAACAGTGCCCATCAGAACTGGAGCAGATGCAGCAGGTGGGGTTACGTTAATACATTCACGAGCATAACCTACAGATGGGTCCAGTTCATGAAATACGAGGTCGGAGAAGAGTGGTTCAAGAGGACGCGCTACTACAGGCATTATTTACCTTCCTTATTGTATTTAGCTTTAGCTGCTTTCAGAGTGAGGTCTTCACTAGAAGCTTGGGTGGTTTGTTCAACTTCAGAGCCTTGATCACCAACTTCTTGGAAGAGATCACTAGCTTCAAGTTGTTGTTTCTGAAGGCCATAACCTGCCAGAACAACGGAGAAGGCTTCATCGTCAAGCGAAGCCAAGGCAGCACTAACGCTGTCCACTTTGTCAGCCGACATTACGCCAGCCAATTTTTCTTTACGTGCATTGAGTTTGCTAACAACAGCTTCTTGTTGCATAGTGGCTACTTGAGCCAGCGCTTCAGTCAGTGCAGCTTCTTTATCAGCAAATTGACCTTGCAGTGCAGCAAATGCTTCTTTAACAGAGGAGAACTCTGCAAGTTGCTCTTGAGCAGCAGCCAGTTGAGTTTGCATTTCAGCAAGTTGAGACATCTCTAGAGTTTCCTCGTTATTGGTTTTACTAAATTTAAAAATACGATTACTCATCGAACTTCCTTCTTTATTGTTTTGGGCTTCACCCGATAGGTAAGAATAGAATTCTTCTTGTGTCATTACCTGATCAGCTAGGCCCAAGGCAATTGCATCTTCTGCAAGGAAGGTGTTTGCTTGAGTGTTCCTAACTGCTTCCACCGAAATGTTACGATGTTCAGCAACATACTCTGTGAAATCTTTGTAGAGAGCGTCTACTTTGTATTGCAAGTCATCCAAGAACTCTTTACGGAAAGACCCATCTTCTGCAAATGGAATTTTTTCAGTTCCAGCACTAATGAAAGTACGAGCATAACCATTCATCTCAAGCGCTTTACTGTCATTAATTAGACGAATGAGAACGCCAATAGAACCAATTTCAGAGTTCTTGTTTGAGATAATTTCATCGGAAATTACAGTGAGGCCATAGGCAGCAGAAGCAGACAGACCGTCTACATAGGAAATGATTTTAACGTTGTTTTCATCTGCTAATTTACGCAGATAATTACCAGTATCCATCATTCCATAGGCTTCACCACCACCAGACTCAACCATAAAAGCTACAGTCTTTACACCTTCCTCCAAAAGAGCCTCAAAGTCTTCTTTGATACTTTCGTAAGATGTACCACCACAGAAAGCTTCCCATCCGGTTGACTTGTTAGTCAGAGGACCAGAGATATGGATAACGCCAAGATTATTTTCTGCATAATGCAGAGTGCTATACATTGAATATTCATTGTCAGCTTTAGGTGTTACAACAACATCTCCTTCACAACGCTTGTCTACGTAGTTAAGAACGGATTCAAAACTTTTAGAGTCCACAAGAAGAGGAGTGTTGAATAGCTTAGATCGAAATCTTGCTAGTTCATGTGCCATACTAAATGGACTCCGTTAAGTGTTTTCTGAATTGGATGTTGAACTATCGCCGGAAGATCCATTTGAAGACCCTGTTCCATTGCTCATTCCCTCGACCATTCCTGCACCACTATTTGATGTTTCTGGTGTAAGTTGTTTGGAAAGTTCTTCAACAGACAAATCTTCATCGACTTTGTAAGGAATACTTGCCTGATCCATAAGCCAGTTAACAACTTTAGGTGCTTTAGGAATAAGCCCAACAGCCGCTGTACGTTGAATAAACTTACTGATTTCATCCAAACTAACTTTACCAACTTCCCCATAACACCATTCTGGCATTACTTCTGTTGACCAGCCATTAAGTTGAAACAGCTGTTTAGCGAGGTCAAAGTTAAGTTGAGTTTTAATCTCATCAAGTTTGGACTGAATAGCCATTTCAACAACGCTGATTTTAGACTCAGCAAGAGAGAAGCTGCCTGAGCCATCGCTGCCCAAAGCAAGGAAATCAGCAAACAAAGCCGTCAGAATTTCCGCTGTATACCGTTTTATAATAGCGTTTGTGTCATAAGATTTTTGTCCTGTGACAGACTTAATCTCAAACTCAAACATCTTGTTACCTTGATCATCAACAATCAATGGCAAGATCAAACCTGATTCTTTAGCCTGATGCATATTTCGAATCACTGTTTTGTAGTGTTCGAATACTGCCTTATTCTCATCGGTAGCATCAGCAGCCATATATTGTGGAGGAAGATACAAAACTTTAAAACCGTTTGAATCTTGTGCTACACTGATAGCTTCAGATTCTTGATATGCAGTCTTATACTTCCAAGCTGACCAGCATCCAACTAGTGGCGATTGGCCTTCAGGATTGTCTTTAATAGGGTTGTGGCGAAACAACATGAACTTTTTACGAGGAATAAATTTTACATTACCAGCTTCGTAATTAGTTACAAAATCAATACCTTGATTATAGTCCCGGCTGCTTGGAATATTAATGTATTGATACAAACCAGCAAGGTCACGGCCTTTGTTTACAAACTTCCAACTTTGAATTGTGTCTTGTGAACGCAATGCAAGTTTACGAATACCAACAAGACCATCATCATATTGAGAACCTTTTTCTTTATAACGTAGCCTAAAAACCTTTTCAACAGGAGCGAAACCGTAACGATTAAAGCTTACTGCTTGCTTGATAAAAGATTTAAAATCATGTTCCATGTCATTCATAACTTGACGCATGAAAATGGCATGATCTTTAAGTTGTTCCTCGTATCCCTCTGGAATCTTTACATGCCAATCAACACGAGAAATCATCATTTCTACATAGGCAAGGGCTGGAGCAATAGCGCCATCCTTCTCCATACGCTTGAATGTGTTAATAGCATGAGGCCAGCGTAATTCTTTAGAACATTCTTCGAGTATTTCGCCTCCGAGTACGTTCAGACCATTGTAGCCAGCTTCACCAAGTGATAGAGTAGGAACATCATTATCCCCAGCCTCTAGGGAGATTTCAGCATCATCAGCCATTTAAGCTCCTGCATTAAGGAAGGGATTGTTGTTAGTTAGGTTTGCGGATTGAAGGCCGGAAAGGAAGTTAGGAATTTGGATCTTTTGTGCTAAGAACATATAAGCAAGTGAACAACAATCACACATATCATCGTGACCAAGAGCGCCGCTTCGGCGTTTTCCATCAAACATTTCCAACTCTTTGTGGAAAAAGTCATTGTTATTCACAATCTTATTCCAAAGATCGTTAGCACAATCTTTAACAATTGAAATAACACCCAGTTCAGCAGATGCCGCGAATGGTCTAAAGGCGTCCAATTTTCCTCCAGCAGATCGTCTGGTTTTTGTAATATAACCCTGTTCAATTAGAGATCTTGCAAGAAGGACAGTAGATGCCTTGGAAGCTGGGTTAGGATCTTCTGGTAAAATAATTTCTACGTTGTGACCGTCTCTTTCTGCATTACTACAGATGTGTGAGAACCAATCCCCAAAAGTAATCCGTGTTCTACAAACATCAAGAATTACATAGTTACCATTCTTTAATTTACCCATCTTAACAGATGCAAAGTAGTCAGTTTCCCTATTCCCATCGTGGGGTAAAGTACCGGCTACGTCGTAGGCGCGTACTATCTTTACAAAATCAGACTCTGGTGGAATGCCTAAGATTTCAGGTACTGTACTACGAGAATAGTACGTGGAATTAGAAGCCCTCGCAAACCAGTTACCGTGTAGCAACCTTTCGCGGTCTAGGTTTGGAAGAGCTTCAAGGTTTGATTTATATAGTTTATTTGATTTTTTTAGCGGGGGGTTGTCGTCAATAGTTCCAAATAAACCTTGGAAGCTAATTGGCTTAACTTGGTCTTCATGATCGTAAGGTAGATCAGGGTTCCCGTGCTTATCAATAAGTTCTTCTGGGGTTTCACCCCAAGAAAGCTCGCCATTTATACGTAGCAAGTATCTGATAACACCGTTCATTGTAGGATCAGGACGACCAGCTAATTCATGTCCTTCTGGATACAGAAACGGCATGGCGTACTTAAGAACCCAGCTACTGTTGTCAGGGTTGCAAGACCACCACATTGAATGTATATTCTTTGCATCAGAGCGAAGACGTGACCACAACCACCATAGCTGATCTTCGTTATCAGCGTGGGTAACTTCGTCATAAAAGATATTCGAAATTTGAATCATTATTTGTTCAACAAGAGTCGTTAACTGCTTGTTCGCCGAGGGGCAGCTATATGTCTCCATATAGATCAGACTATATCTCCATCTTCTTGAGATGCTTGGTGTTTCGAGCTACTTAGCCCTACGCCTTTCGGCTAGTCGTTACACGTTCTCATTTCTGAGCTTCGCTCGGTATTGCCCTCGACTTTACGTTAGGGATTTCACCGAATTAACCAAGTTACGGTGTAATGTCGCCACTACACTAGGCAATCAAATTTACCTTGATATTTCTTAGCTGCTGTGTCATTTTCATAGTGAGAAAAGCTAATCTCAGCTCCACTACTGAAAACAATCTTTTGATCTTTTAGTTTAACTTTAATCTTTGGGTCAAACTGAGTATATAGTTTAACTGCTTCCCAGAACAAGCCCCCAGAGGCCATGATTGCACTTGAGTTCTTACGAATGCAATATGCCCGGTAGTTAGGATCATCAACGAACCTAAGATGCCTCATTAAACCAACATACGACTTAGAACTTCCTGCCGCCCCTCCAACCAACATTATCTGAGCATTAGATGTCAAATATTTTTCTTGGAAGGGGGACGCAGGACCGATAGTCACTGCGTCTGTCATTAATTTATTCCTTTATCCATCCGTAATATTCAAGTTCAGCCTTTTCACGAGCTTCACAGGCAACTTCAAAACTAACATTGTTAGCAACGATAATTAACTCTTTATAATAACCGATTGCTGCTTTCCAAAGCCCGTTAGGAAGTGAAAATACTCCGACACGTCCTGATGTATTGTTAGTCCCTTTCTTACGGTTATAGGCTTGTATTGTAAGATCTGCCCATCGGCAGTTATCGGGATAATATCCTTTTGTACCATCAATCCGGTCTAGTGTCATTCCCTCTGGCCGCTCGCCCATATCGGCATAAAAGTTTTCAAAAGAATCTATCCAAGGCTGATAGATATCAATACCTTGATCTTGATAGTAATCTTTCTCAACATATCCGTCAGACAAACAACGCTCTTTCATCTTGCGCCATGTTTGATGTGTAGGCGTACCAGTCATCCCGTGTTTCGTAGAATTCTCAGAAATAAGTTCTGATTTCCTACAACCACAACTAGGTATTTCAGTCTCGTGTAAGTAAGAGCGTCTCATTTCTTTTGTGTTTCCACAATCACAAAGACAACTCCACACTGATACTTTCTGACCATCCTTGTTAGTGTGCCATCTAACAAATGACTGGACAAGTAGGCGCCCGAACTTAGCTCCAACTAATTTCTCAGGTATCCACTCACCGCTCGCAACTTTTTCTCTATGTTTTACGAAAATCTGTTTCTTTACACAACCGCAGGATGTCGTGTGACCGTCTTTCTTTAAGTTGGTTGCTAAAGAAATAGCTTCCCCGCCACACTCACAAATTGACTTCCATTGTGCATGTTTTAGTCCGCTTGGCAGTACGTAATAACCAGCCCACTCTACGACTGTAAGAAGACCGGATTTAAAGCCAATCATATCTTTTGTATTTTTACTTCTTGGTTCAATTTCGTTCATGTAATTTAGTCTCTTAATAAAAAGAAAACTGTGTGCCTCCCGGCAAGACATGAATATAGGAGCGTTTCTCAACGTGTCCTGAATAGGTGAGGGCGTCTCCCGACGAGCCTCATGTTGCTGCAAGCAGCGAACTCTTTTTACTCTTTATCCATCTCAGCAAGATATTCTCGCGTCAACTTGTCACGATCCCTGCCTGTCAACCCAACAAGTTTCGCAGCAGCTTTCAACTCATCCCAACTCATCGCATCAAGCTCTTCCTTTGTATAAGGAACGACTTCACGATATGCTGCGAGACGTACTCCAGGTTCTTCTTTCAAAGCATCTGTGGTTTCCAAATACATGCGTACAGTTTGTGGGAAATTCTTCACTCGCGGAATTTCTTTATCACTAATCACAGCACCCATATTGGCATACTTCACAATTTTATTAATGAAGTCGAATCCAAGAATGTCATTGCCTGTGATGAAGATTTCATAACGGTTCATTTGTCTTTCTCCTAAATGACTATCTAATAAGAGAATCTTACATGATACCTGTCAATTCTGTCAATAGCTAAAAT
>JAQYWN010000724.1 GCA_029379265.1 Rhizonema sp. NSF051 | reverse complement strand
GTATTTACTACTAGATTTTGTGTGATCAATATTTTTTTAGACTGAGAAGCGGATGGTGGCGATCGCCCATTTTTAGATCCACCTCACAAAATCGCATTGCTCCCGAGGAGCGATTAGTATTACTGGTCGTTACACATATCAGGTGTGAGAAGTTTGAAGTTCTTGAATAAGGGGAATGCGAATGATAAACTCAGTACCGACTCCTGGTTGGGAAATGCATTCTAAAGAACCGCCATGTCTTTCAGTGATAATTTGGTAACTAATAGCCAGCCCCATGCCCGTTCCTTTTCCAACGGGTTTAGTGGGACTTAAACAAAAATTAAGCCCAAATGAAGCCCAAACTAGCTTTATAAGCGGCGAATACGTCACGATTATGGGTTAACCAGTCAAAAAATCGAAAAGATATAGCCGTTCTAAAGGCTTCTAAAGCTTCAGTAAAGGTGTTCAAAGGTTTAGAAGCCCACCTTCGTCTCAAACCTCCAGTCATCTGGTGCCAAAGAATAAAAGTGTAGGCACAGAAAACAAGGATAAAATGTCGAAGTAAACTTCTTTTATCTCGAACTTGATATTCTTTTAACCCTAACCACCCCTTGGCTTCTCTATAAAAAACTTCAACCCAATTTATCTGAGAGTAAGTCTTAACTATCCATTCTGGTGTAACAATTGATGTATAAAAATTTGTAATAAAATAGTCAATATCAGTGGCTTCAGAAAAAGTCGCAGCGTTCATGACGATAGCAATATTTCGCTTTCCTTTCAGTTGTGATATCTCTATTTCTCTAGTTACTACCCATACTGTTTTAGGTTTATCTAACTTTAGTTCAATTTTTGTAAAACCCTCTTCAGGTATGCTTTGTGCTAATTCATCTATTCTAATTGTTTGTTGAATATTTTCTGATACATTAATAGTTAGTTTTCGATTTTTGGCGATTCCTCCTAAATACTTTAATTGACGATTCTCTAAAGCTAATAAGAAGGATGTGTTGTTGCCGTATCCAGCATCTATAATTACGATTCCTGGTTGATATTTTCTCGACAATGTTCGGTCTATTAACTTGAGCGCTAATTCAGTTTTTTTCTCAAATTCCGGATCTTGTTTCCCGGAGGGTAAAGAATTGGCGTGTTGGTATAACTCTAGATATAATGGTAAGCTTTTTCGTCCATCATATTTAGGTGTTGTTACTACTACAATTCCGTTATCTGTTTTACCGATTTCTCCAATGTATTGTCTCCCCACTCCATCAGTAAAATTACCACGAGTTCTGTGACCAGAATCATCAATTATTAAGCTGAATCCTCGACTGATTCGGGTTTGACTACACTTGCTCATAATTTCTAACCGAAGTTCATTGACCTTGGAATCAGACCATGGTGCTTCAGTTAAAAAGTGATGCAATTGATGGTATTCCACTCCTATAGTGTTAGAAGCTATCTGAGACAAGTTTTTTCTCTCACTTTCCCCCAATAATCCCCCTAAATAGTGCCTAAACCCTCTTTTTTGCAAAATCTGCCGGACAGAAGATTCTGTCCGGCGAGTTTTGCGGGCTTTGTGCATAAACGCTTCATCAAACCGTTGACACCATTTTTCAAAACACGGAGGCATGGCGGAGGGAGTTGTCTCTTTCATGGGCTTTAACTTTGACGTGAAAGCTTTGCTGATAGAGCATTATACTCTATTGTCTTCTTCTTTTTTGTTTAAGTCCCGTTAGGCATCTACCATCCGTAAATATCCAACCGTATGTCCGAATATTGGGCGAAGTCTGCCGGACAGAATCTTCTGTCCGGCCAACGAGCGCGACTACTACGATCCGTTCTAGTTTGACAAGCCCTCCCTTGCAAGGCGTGACGGCAGTCGGCAGAGGGCAGAAGGTAAGGTTATGGATTATACCCAAAATTGAATGCCTTCAGCCCTGCCTTGCCCATAACGGGTCCAAGCCCCCGGATTTATCCGGAATAGAAAGTAAAATCACATGCGGGACGCGCAGCGCGAGGAACTTTCTCGTCCGATTTTGAATCCCCTGTCTTTAGGCAGGGGTTCCCTTCTGCCTTCTGCCCTCTGCCCTCTGCCTTCTCAAGGTTAGATATTTATTTTTATGAATCTCCCTTACCTTTTTCTACTTTGTCAGCAAGTCCTAATTATGGGGATTCTCTTTTTACTTTTTACTTTTTACTTTTTAAGGGATTGCTATTCTATGACGACATTCGGGTAAAACAGGTTAACTGACCAATCAAGTTTTCACACAAGTTCAAAGTTTTATCCATTAAAGCTACTGCATTTTCCGGCTTTGATTGTACTAAGTTCTTAATTTGATTGAGTAGTTCTCTATCAGAATATCCATGTATTTTGAACAGTTCATCAATTTGACCTTGTAGCCAATCCGAGTTATTTGCAGGTCGCAAATCTATCAAAGCCGCGATTGATTTGCGTGTGTGGTCCGGTACTTTCTCTGCATCGCCTAGTTGGTTAATAAATTCCAAGTCGTATTGTGTAGCTAGATCATCACTTTGACTTTTTAATCGCTCGTAGTGCTTTCTAAAAAAGGCGTGCATATACTGAGATTGGCTTGGGTATCTAGCAACTAGACGAGCAATAGTGTCCGCTAGATGGTCGATATTTTTAGAGCATTGTTCAGATAACTTCATTGAAAATTCCTGTTCTTAATATACTTACATTATCGGAAAATTAAGTATTATAGTACACGATGGAACAAATCTTTGTACTGAGGGGGGATGAAGCAAAGGGATGATGGGGTCTAGTTAGGTCGAGGGGGAGTATTATCTCCCGCCCCTCCCCGGAGCGAACCGGACGTACCGTAGGGTAGGTAGCCAGCGAGTTACCATTACTGGCACTTTTCCAACCACCCCCCTCCAAACTAATCATGACCGTTTCCGTATCAATTAGCTTTCCAGTAATAATGATGTCTAGTGTCGTTTTGGCTATTCGCATAGGAGCGTACCTAACGGTTTTTATGACATTGTTCTTACCTGTGACACTTCACCTTGTAAACGGCTCTCCCGTTCTCCCTGGTAGGGCATTACTCCTACGATTACTATTGTCACTCCGTCACCATAGGACTCGCGTCCTTTAGGCAATCCCATGTTCCGTCACTGATGAACGTATCTAGAACCTGACTTTTCACGGGATGTGGAAAAGGAAAGTTGGTTCGCGGTATGACATCGCGAACCAAATGCTATTCTTTATTATATTTAGAGGTTTCTTCAACTAAATCCTTCAAACCCTGCTTGAGAGCCCCAAAATGTCACACCTCACGGCACCTTACATTAAAAGAGCGCAAATCATCTTAAATTCATTTGATTGGTTCGCGATTATAAATCGCGAACCATATTTCTTTTCCACATCCCGTGAAAAGTCAGCCCGCTTATTGAGGGTGCTGGTACAAACTGCATCAATATAAGCCACCTGTTCAGGCGTAAGTTTAGCCAACGGACGTGCTAAATATTCAGCGATCGCTAATTTTGCGGCAATCGCCGTGCTGAATGTTAGTTCTTGGAATGGATTGGGGTCAACAAAAGGCTGTACTTTGAGTTCTTTTGTAGTATTACCGATGGTAGGCATCTCTCCTATACCCATAACGGAACTCGGTAAAGAAAGTTGTTTAGCTAAAGATTCAATTCGGTCAGCCCGCTTTTGCGGCACGACGCACTGACCGCACCTGCATGACAATTTTTACGCGATTTTAACTTGTTACCAATGGCGGTTGTTTACCTCTGGGTTACTTACCCCTAGAGACAAAGCCCTTTGCGCTGTGATGCTTTACATACACTGCTTGCCGTGATAGGGAGTGCGTCACTAAAAAAAAATACCGGGCAAATTTATGCTATATCTGGAGAAAGACGAAACTCAAAAACTGAATGGAAAGAGGTACCGCCCCCAAAGCAAGCCATCATTATGGAAATAATGGTGGCTTTTTGGCTAATGGAAACGTATTCTAAAAAACATCAGTTTAAAAAATCAGCTAAAAAAAACTGATTACAAAAGCCCCGGTTTTTAAACTGCGATCATGAACTAATCAAACAGCCCAGACTTTGCAACCAGCAAAGAATATTTACTAATAATTCAAGCTTACAGATTAATTCGCGATTCGCAAAATTTAAAAGCCGGGGCTGTCCACCCAGAATAAAAAAGAAAAGGATAGACAGCGATGTTGACAAAACCCCCAACACCTTACCGGAAAAGGCTTTCAACTAACAAAATTATAACGCAAGCCACAACCAAAAATCAAAAGTTACGGTTTACCGAACTTTTGAAATATATTCAGCGCCACGAGCTAACCGACGCGCTTGAAAGCCTTTCCCAAAGCCAGATTGAAGGTGATTTGGCAATATTCGCGATCGCAAACCTTCAATCTCTGGGAGGTGCGGAATGAAAAAAGTTTTCCGCCCCAGAAGCAATG
>JAQYWN010000723.1 GCA_029379265.1 Rhizonema sp. NSF051 | reverse complement strand
TAAATTATTTTTATCTTCAAAGCTTACTTAAGACACGATAATTTTTGGTGAATCTCTCCAAAGATACAGGTTTTTGCTCCCCAAAAGGTGTCCCTAGAGGATGAAGTTGAAGAGCTTGCAAAATCGATATATTTACTATTAGCTTTGATCCCCGATAAGTTTCATCTAAAAGCCTGGATGAGTCAGCTTTGAACACATATGTATCATATTGTTAACAAAATAATTGAAAAATATGACACAAAGCTAAAAAGATCATAAAATTCATTTTTTCGTTGGGATCGCTAAAACGTATACTGAATATAGATTGTAGGCTTTTATCCCCTTTTAGATAGAGAAGCAAAATGAAAGATAGATATCAAGCCTCAACGGCAAAAAATATGAAACATATGAAACTATTGACTTCTGCCTGTAGATATTGTCAATATTACAAGCCTGAGGGGCGACGCGGTGGACTTTGTCAGCAGCTCGGAGCACCAGTTCAAGGAAGTTGGAAAGCTTGTTCTCTGGCGATCCCACCTTTTGCACCAACTTGGGAAAGTTTACCAGAAGATGTTTGGATGTCTACACCAGTGCCCGTCTTAACCTCTGAAGTTAAAAAACCTGTAGTCAATGTAGTTGCGGAAGTAACTTGCACTAATGACATCAAAAAAGCCGAACCAGTTTTAGTCTAAAACGTTCTTGACAAAGCAGGAAAAGTAAAGTCGTGGTTTTATGTAAATGACGAGAATGCAAATTTTTAAGAAGGGTAGTTATAGCAATTTTCAAGTGAATGCAATACATCTGTAAGAACTGTAGGAAGGTATACAACATGCCCACCAATTTGGATGTATTTTACACAAAAGAGAACTGCTTTAGATTTAAAACTTTGCGATCGCAAACATTTTTCACTTTGTCTTCGCATGGACAAGCGTAAGGCAAATCAGTGATGACAGACTTCTCAAAAATACTTGCTCACTTGCCTGATTGTTTTATGAGGCTTAGGGATAAAAAGATATTTTTTGGAAGTTATGAAAGGTAACAATGTCCTCATCAGGGTTTTTAGCTACAAGTTACCCGAAATCAACTCTAATTTTAACACTTCAGGTATGTGAACGATCTTCAACATCTTAAAAAATACACCCTTTTGATCAAAGGGTGCGATCTTTGTGAATTATGGCAACCAAGGGTATTGACGAAAATTAGGTGGACGCTTGTCTAGAAAAGCTTGTTTTCCCTCAGACCCCTCTTGTGTCATGTAATAAAGTAAAGTGGTATTTCCAGCCAATTCTTGTAAACCAGCTTGTCCGTCACAGTCTGCGTTAAATGCTGATTTCAGACAGCGAATTGCCAATGGGCTTTTTTCCAGAATCTCTTGCGCCCATTGAATACCTTCTGCTTCTAGTTGTTCCACAGGGACAACGCAATTAACTAAGCCCATTTCCATTGCTTGCTGAGCATTATACTGGCGACAAAGGAACCAAATTTCTCGTGCCTTTTTCTGTCCAACGATGCGAGCAAGATAGCTGGCACCAAAACCACCATCAAAACTGCCAACTTTAGGACCAGTCTGTCCGAAGATAGCATTATCTGCGGCAATTGTGAGGTCACAGATTACGTGTAGAACATGTCCTCCACCGATCGCATATCCAGCCACAAGAGCGATCACGACTTTTGGCATAGAACGAATTAGACGTTGCAAATCCAGCACGTTCAAACGCGGAATGCCATTATCGTCTACATATCCAGCTTGTCCCCGCACACTTTGATCGCCTCCGGCACAGAAAGCGTATTTCCCATCAGTATGAGGCCCTGCCCCAGTAAATAATACAACACCAATGTTAATATCTTCTCGAGCATCGTAAAAAGCATCATACAATTCAAATACAGTCTTAGGACGGAAGGCATTGCGTTTATGAGGACGGTTGATCGTGATTTTAGCAATACCGTCAGCTTTGTGATAAAAAATGTCTTCGTAGGTTTTGGCTGTTTGCCAGTTAATTTGCATGGCGATGAAATTTTACTGCGGGGGTGTGAGAATTCTATCGTAAGGTGAGCATCGTTCAATCTACTAACTGTGAGACGATTGCAGTATAAGTATGAGGATGTTTACTGTGGCACAAGCTGAGATTAATAACCATCCGCAAGACAAGACTGAGACTAATAACCATTCGCAAGATAATTCCCCCATCGATCCACAAACAGATCGACTGGGATATGCCAACTTCGCCCAGTATCTAGCAAACGGTATTTGTAACATGAGCTTTGCAGAAGGGTTTGCGATCGCCCTTTACGGTACTTGGGGTTCTGGCAAATCGACAATGTTGGACTTCGTCGTTCATTATCTCAACCAAAAGCCAGATGAAGAAAGACCAATCATCGTCCCTTTTAATCCTTGGTTGTTTTCTGGCTCCCAAGATGTGACAAGACGCTTCTTCGAGCAATTACAAGATGTTTTAAGCAAAAGTACATCGGTTCCAAAAGGCTTGAGAGAACGAATAGCCGATTTTGCTAATGTTGTTGGAGAAATTCCTTTACCTTATGCCCAAGCGGGTAAGGCAGTTGCCACATTATTTGACGATCAACAAAAAGACGCTTCCGAAATCAAAGAAGAAGTCGAACGCACGTTGCTACAAGAGGATCGGCGAATAATCATCACTATTGATGATATAGACAGACTAGCTGTAGAGGATATTAAGCAAATATTTCGGATTCTGAAAGCCATTCCAAATTTTAACAATGTTATCTACCTTCTTGCTTTCGACAAAAAAGTTGTCATCAAAGCACTTGCAGAAAGTCAGGAAATATCTGGGGAAGCGTACTTAGAAAAAATTATTCAAGTGGCTTTTGAATTACCAACGCCAGATAAAACATCATTTCAGAGACTTCTTTTTGAGAAACTGGAAAGCGTAATTGTTGATAATCCAAAGCATTTATTTGAGCCAACCTACTGGCGTAGGGTTTACTATCAAGGAATCGACCATTTTATTACCAACCTCCTCGATATTATTCGTCTGACGAACAATCTATGCGTCACATATGCAGCAGTGAAAGGTGAAGTGAACTCAGTTGATTTCATTGCCATTGAATCGCTGCGAGTATTTTGCCCAATAATGTATGATATAATACGCAAAAACAAAAATGCTTTTGTCGGAGAACTTAATTTTACAGAAGAAGAACTCAAAAACCTGCATAATTCCTGGATTGCTCAACTTCAAGATGAGGATAAGCCGACTGTTAAAAATTTACTCTTATGCCTTTTTCCGAAATTAGAAGTTGTTTGGGGTGATGGCAGTTACGACGGAAAACAAGAGTCAAAATGGCGCAAGCAAATGCGTGTATGCTGCCCGGAAATATTTCCCCATTACTTTCGTTTAGCTTTCTCGGAAAGCAAATTATCTCATACTCGTGCAAAAGACGTTTTAGCTGTGGCAGACGATGCCGAGCAATTTGGCGAAAAACTTATAGAACTTAGCTTAGAAAAACGTCCTGATGGCACAACACAAGTCAGAGCATTTTTGGAAATACTGGACGATAATATTGATGAAGAAATTCCTGTAGAGAGTATTTCTACAGTTGTAAAAGCTTTGTTTTATGTTGGCGATCAATTGATGTGTCCTGAAGATGAACCAACGACAATTTTTGATTTTAGCAATAAGATGAGAATCAGTCGGATCATCTCACAGTTATTATCTAAGTTGGAAGAACCAGAATGTTTTCAAGTATTAAAAGCTGCCAGTTCTCAAGGGAAAGCATTATCAATAATTGTGAATCAAGTAGAAACTTTAGCAGAGCAACAAAGTCAGTTTGATTCAGATGCATTGATTCTAGAAGAGGTATGCCTGATTAGTCCACAACACCTTGAAGAACTCAAAGAAATTGTTGCCAAAAGGCAGCAGGAAAAAGACGAAGTTGAAGAATCAGATCGTAAATAGATGTTACAAAGAAAGGTAGAGGGTAGAAGGTTAGGAAGAAAAAGAATCCTACATTCGTAATTACCCGCGATAAGTTTACGCTCTGGAATATAACTTCACGGAACTGGTGGCGGCGCATTCCTTGGTTTAAATTCAAACGCTTACCGATAACGTAGCAACGAAGTGCTTATAAGTGTCAGCTACCGCTCAAAGTGAGACACGTTCGCGATCTTCGAGCGTCAGCGTCTCCCCGAGTGAGAAGCCCCGTTTACTCGCCGTGCGGGGTGCTGACACCTCTATTCTACAGGGGGCTGTTTTGTTTATAAAATCAACTATGCTGCAATAAAAAGCAAAGTATCTAGCATTACAAACAGATTTAACAAAAACTAATTCCTTTGGTAGTAGCTTGGGAAAAACAGAACAAATTATTATCGTAAGTACATAATTTTATAAATCCGTAACAAATTGAATGACCTACTGGTAAAGCTTGAAGAGGCTCAATAATGCTAAGAACTTGTGAAATCTTGTACTAAGTATAAAGT
>JAQYWN010000722.1 GCA_029379265.1 Rhizonema sp. NSF051 | reverse complement strand
TATTTTAAAGTGCAATATATTTTGTTAGCCTTAGGCATACTCATTTTGTCATTAAATGTCCAACAATGTTCAGTAAATTGGTTACTAGTAAGTAACTCCACGCATAAGCCAACAAACTCTTTATCTTCATCCGAATACACAATTTTGTAAACGTAATCAATCATTTTTCGTTCACCTTTTCAACGTCTGAGAAAAAGTTGGTAGACTAACCCCGGCTTTCGTCTTGATACTTGTTACACCTTTGCCGCCACTAATCAGCTTTCCATTGTTTTGCACCACGACGCCTTGATTCGTCTTTCCTGTAAATAAACTGACTGTCCCATTAACTGCGTCAGTGAGAAAGGCATAATCACCTGCTTTATAGGCATTTCCAATACTTGGATCGAGTAAGTTGGCATACTTGCCCAGGAAAGACTTAGCACCTGCCTTGGTGTCATTTTGTTGGCGCAAAGACAGAGGCATTGGAGGCTTATTCAACGCCACATTGCGGTTTGCAGTATCTTGCTGTTGCTTTTTCGCTTGGGCTTCCTTTTCGGCTTTGCTTTTCTGCTTAGGGATTTGTTGCAATGTCATCGACAGCTTGATTCGCGCCGGTTCACCACCGAGAGATGCCTCACGAACATATTTTACAGACAGCAAAACACAAGGTTCGAGTATTTCAGTCCCCATTCTAAATGTGAGAATTGGTGGGGCATATTTGTTATTGGAAAGCTGAGCTTTCGTGAGAGCGATCGCCCCTTCGATTAAAGGACGCAGTGACTTGCCATAGACGTAAGCATTAAGCACCATGTCAGACAGGGTGAGCTTGCCTCCAGTGCTGTAATTGAAGACTTGGTGGGGGGCATTGGTAGACACAGTAGGGACTGCTGAATACTCGGCGCTGTAATCGTAGTCGGTAGTTGCTGGGTTAACACCAAAGATGTAGGCAATATCTTCCTTGGTTTTGTCTATTGAGTAATTCAGCAAAACTGCTTCAACAGTTTGAGCAGTGGCACTAGGTAGTTTTTTCCAGGCTGAACTGTTGAACTGGGGATTAATTGAAGTTTTGGACGCGTCAGTCATTGATTAAAATAGAAGAGTTATGTCTTAGATTTTACTCAGTATTATGTTGTCATTGATTATTGGGTTAGGTGTAGGATTCTGTGCAGGGTTTTTGTTTGGAATGGGGTATGCCATTTGTGTGGCGCTAACCTTTGACGGCGATCGCTTCAACAACAATTAGCAGTTCAAAATGTCCGGTTCATCGGCATTACAGTATTTAATTTTGATTTTCTAGCGATACCTCGTCCTTATATAAATAAAAAACAAATGCATGGTGTTGGACCATTAGACTGCCCGCTGTTCTGAAATGGAGGCACCTGGTGTTTCAAAGTTCAAAATGTCGTTAGAAGTACCATTACAGTGTTTACTTTCGTTTTTGGGGTAATGCCTCGTCCTTATATAAATAGAAAACAACTGCATGGTGTTGGACCATTGGACGGCGATGTCGGGGTGAGCATTATTGTAAGGTGTCCAACACCAGTCGTTCAAAGTTCAAAAACATTGCTATATGGTCAATCCATTGTTTAAATACGATTTTCTGGCGATGCCTCTGCCTTATATAAATACAAAGCAGATACAAGGTGTTGGATATTTGAGCAGCCGATGCACTGACTTTGCTCTAGCTGGAGAAAAATTACAGAAGCGATCGCTATTCTGAGTATCAAATACCAGTGACGCAAGTTCAAAAAGCCTGCTCCAGGGGCATTACATTATTTAATTACGATTTTTCGGCAATGCTTCTGCCTTATATAAATACAAAGCAGATACAAGGTGTTGGATATCTGAGTAGCTGATGCACTGACTTTGCTCTAGCTAAGAAAAATTAGAGGAGCGATTGCTATTTTGAACATCGAATACCAGTGCCACGAATTCAAAATGTTTAACTAGCAGCCATTACATTGTTTAAACTCATTTTCTCAGCAGTACCGCTTCCTTATATAAATCAAAAGCAAAACAAGGTGTTGGACTATTGGACGGCAATGGTGGGGTAAGCATTGCTCTAAGGTATCGAACACCAAGCTCTCAAAGTTCAAAAACATTGCTGTACGGTCAATCCATTGTTTAAACTCATTTTTTTTGCCGATGCCTCTGCCTTATATAAATTAAAAGAACAACATGGTGTCCGATATCTAAACAACTAGCGCGTTGACTTTGCTATGGCTGAAAAATAATCAGAGGCGTGATCGTTGTCCTAGTCTTTGAACACCAATGAAGAACCAGCGTTACAAGTTCCAAAAGTCTACTCCAACGTCATTGCATTGTTTAATTACATTTTTCCGACAATGTTTCAGCCTTATATAAATTAAAAGACAAGAGCAAGGTGTCAGATATTCGAGTAGCCGACGCACTAACTTTGCTCTAGCTATAGAAAAATTAAATAGAAATCGCTATTGTAGCTATCGAATACCAGCGTCGCAAGTTCAAAAAGCCTACTCTAGCGTCAATCCATTATTTAATTACGATTTTTCGGCAAAGCGTCTGCCTTATATAAATCAAAAGAACTATGTGGTGTTGAACTATTAAATTAATCGCTGTTCTGAGATATCAGACAATAATGCCTTCGCTTTATATAAATCAAAAGAACAAACATGGTGTTAGATATCTAAGTATCCGACGCACCGACTTTGTTCTAGCCAAGGAAAAATTAGAGGAGCGATCGTTGTCCTAGTCTTTGAACACCAATCAACAACCATCGCCACAAGTTCCAAAACCCTACTCCTGCGTCATTACATTGTTTAAACACAAAAAATCGGTGATGCTTCGCCCTTATATAAATACAAAATAGAAGCTAGGTGTTGGACTATTGAAGACGCGTCGTCACACTTCAGTAGCCTAAAATGTATTTATATAAATTTATACTAATATTTAATGCTTACTACTGAAGCTATTCAAAGTAAATACGACAGCCTGCCGCCCGATGAACAGCAGAAGTTTAAACGCCAAGTTATCTACAAAATAGTCGATACCAACTATGGCGATCGCATCACGGCTTTTAATATTGACGATTCACCGAAGGACAACAGCATCGCCAGTGGCAATTTTTCAACACCTAAACTTGGTGGAAAAAATCTTATAGTTGACTGGGTAATCAAAGCTGATGCCGTGGTGCTGACTCCTCAGAATCTTGAAGTCATTAATCATGGCGAATCCCAATATCACGCGGCGAGTTTACTGACGTTTTCTTTTGCTCAAAAAATAAAACACATTCCACTGGAATTTTACAACTTTGCAAGAACTCTAAAGTGTGACAAGGGTTGGGCTTGCGGTGGTGCATGCCTGAGCAAAGAAAAGAAGAACTGCCACCGATCGCTAACTCCAGAACACAAAACCTATGTCGGTTGGTTGCAGACTCAAATCGATAAAGATGTGGCGTTACATAAGGGACATCGCGAGGAGGCAGCAAAGCTTGGATTGAAGAAGAAGACTGGCGGAGAGGTGCCGGATACTGTGATAAGCGATCGCTCGACAAAACGCGTCGCTATTAAACGACTATCCGGTGTTCCAAAACCCGATGAACACACAGAAAAACTTGCAAAGTCTGTGCTTGCTACTGGGGTTCAATCACCAGTCATTACATTGAGAAACGAAAAGGGCGGGTACGATGTTGTGGCTGGGGGAAAGATGGCGGCGGCACTGGTAAAAGCCAAGGATCTCGATCCAAAGAAAGGTGAACTCCAGCATGTCTTTGTGGCGGACACCAAGGATCAGGCTAATGCATTAAAGTATCAGATGAAATTCATTAAAGAGCCGTCGCCTGACAGTAAACCAGTAGTGATCTCGCCTAGAGAAATCACGCATGGTTCAACGGAGAAACTTGGGCAGTCCTCGTTGGTTAGCGTAAAAAGAATCAGTGGAAACTCGAAAAGATACAACCCTGACGATATCGAAAATCTTGCTCAGTCTCAGCTTAAAGTTGGCAATATTGTTCCTGTCGTTGTTCATAAAACTGCTGAGGGCGAATACGAACTGGTGCATGGCGGACTTGCGTTAGCAGCAGCACGACGAGCCAAAGAAATTGATCCAAAAGGCGGGGAAAAACTTCGGGTGTTCATCGCCAACAACAAAAACGAAGCTGATGCTCTGGGGTATCAAATTGGGGGCAAAGATTGATCTGCTTCCAATTCTTCTACTATCTGTGATTTCTTTTTTGGAAATTGCTCTCTAACCCGTTCCCATAATTCTGGTGATTCATTTAGAACTTTAACAACTGTTTCAACACCAACGCTTTTATTACCCAAAGACTCCAGCAGGGCGATCGTCTTTGGGTGAAGACGAAGGGACAAAGTCTGCTTTTGTTCTTCTAGTGGTTTCTTTTGTTTGCGCCGATTTCGTTGAGACTTTTGTGTATCAAAATTCGTCATAATAATATGCCTACAAAATTCTAATTTTATTGC
>JAQYWN010000721.1 GCA_029379265.1 Rhizonema sp. NSF051 | reverse complement strand
ATTATCAATTGTATTATTTAGGATTAAGCGTAGCAAATCAATTAAAGAGTTAAGCCGCTTGTTAATTTCATGAGAAATGCGGACTAAGCTCTGCTGCTGTTTGGTTTTAGTTTCTGCCCGCTCTGCAAATTGCATTGAGTATAAGCGTGAGTAGTAACCACCTTTTTGTAAAAGTTCTTCATGAGTTCCTACTTCGACGACACGCCCTTGATCTAATACGGCAATTTGATCGGCTTTTTGGACTGTGGAAAGACGGTGAGCAATTACCATCGTTGTGCGATCGCGACTGAGGTTATCAAGTGCAGTTTGCACTAAGCGTTCGGAAACTGTATCCAAAGCACTGGTGGCTTCGTCTAAAATCAGAATTTCCGGATCTTGAAGCAAAGCACGCGCTATTGCAAGACGCTGTCTTTGTCCCCCAGACAACATCACTCCGCGATCGCCAATCAATGTGTCAAATCCCTGCGGCAATTTGTTGATAAACTCATAAGCATTTGCCAGCTTGGTGGCTGTGATAATTTCCTCTTCCGTCGCCTCGGGGCGTCCATAAGAAATGTTAATCCGTACCGAGTCATTAAAGAGGAAGGTATCTTGACTGACAATTCCCATTGCCGTTCGCAACGATTTCAGATTGAACTCGCGGATGTCTCTACCATCTAGAGTAATACAGCCGGAAATCGGGTCGTAAAATCTGGGTAAGAGATCTGCTAATGTAGATTTACCAGCACCAGAACTACCTACCAATGCTAGAGTTCTGCCATGAGGTAAGTATAAATCCACATCCTCCAGAACCAATTTCTCGTGATCTGGATAGGAAAAAGATATGTGGTTGAAATGAATTCCCTTCTCCAATTTTGTGTAAGGAATATCTCCATTACCCATTAATGGCTTATTATCCCAGCGCAAGAAGTCTGTAACTATTTGCACACTAGTAGCAGTGCTGGCAAAGCTGCTGCGAAGAGTATTTAACTGAGAAATAAACGGTAATAGTCGGAGCAGTACTAATAGATAAGTGAGTAGTACGGCTGAAAGAGAGGTAATTTTATTTGCATACACAGTGCGACTTAAGAAGACAATCAGGAGTATGGCTGTAATACCCATGATTTCACTGACTGGTGCGATCGCCTCCGAATTTATCTGAGATTCAAATTCTGCTATTTCGCGATCGCGAATGAGCTTCTTGATTCTTTCATATTCTCTTTCCTCACTCCCAGTTGCCTTCACCAACCTAATCCCGTTTAAGGTTTCTAGCACAGTGATAGAATATGCTCTAGACATATCACTGAGTTGCTTGCCAAACTTTTTAGAACGGGAAATAGCGTATTGATTTGCTAACGTTATTAAACATAATAGAACTGTCGTAGCGAGCGTCAATTGCCAAGATATTGACAATAGCAACCCAACAAAAACTAAAATTGTAATTACTAGAATAATTAATTTGACCGTGTTGCCTATAGCACTTGTCGCACGACCAATCTCTCCACCAAGACTGTTGATTAAATCACCAACTTTTTTCTTAGCATAATAATCAATATCAATCTCTAGTAATAATAGCAACCCAGCTTCCCGCATATCTGAGGTTAACTTGCGTGTTAAAGTACTGGATGCTAATGTCCCAGAGTAAGCAGCAAAATTTTTTATAGCAATTGTCAATAAAATTGCACCTGCCATTACCCAGATGCGGTACTCTTCTGGAACCTGATCAAAGGGGGAAATAATTTTTTTAAGAATAGCAGGAGCACCACTTAAATCTACTGATTGTCCCACAACTTTTAAAATCACTGGGACAATTAGAGTCGTACTAATGCCATTAAATAGCGCTCCCGAAAATCCTAATAATATTGTTAAGATAACCAAAACTGGATAAGGTCTGGCAAATCTTAGTAGTAGCTTGTTTGTATACATCGGCTATTTTAAATGTATTTTGCTTTTAATGACTTCTATCTCAGTTAGTTTTACTTCCTTCTTGCTTACAAACTGACAATGATCTTAGACAGGGTAGCCGCCATTGTCTCTGTACTATATTTTTCTACACATCTTTCTCTTGCCTTTGCACCTCGTTCGTTTGCTGAATCTAAATCTTGAAATATCAATTGAATTGTCTCGGCAATGGCTTCCGGAGAAGCTGGGTCAACTATATAACCAGTGTCTGATAAAATTTCGGGGATGTCACCTACTCTTGTCGATAATACAGGTTTAGCCATTGCCATGCCATCTGTCAACTTTAAAGGAAATTGAGCGCGAGCAATAACCGTATCTCTTTGAGGAACAACCACAACGTGTGCGGCAGCTACAATCTCAGGCATCACCTCTACAGGAGACTTTGGCAACTTGATAATCCAACGTCCCCATTTTTCAATCAGGCGATCGTCGTAGTCATCGTAAGGACTGCCACCAACAATCACAAGTCTTAAATCTGATTGATTTAACTTATCTAAGGCCATTAACACATCTTCAACCCCTTTATGAGGACGTGGTGCGCCCGGAAACATCAGAACTCGATACCCGCAGAGATTGTAACGTTCTCGACTAACTTGAGGATCGTACTTATGGGGGTTAAATAAAGAGGTATCTTTGCCATTAGGCAAATAAACGCCACCAAAGCGTTCTTTAAGAAACTGAGTATCTATCGTAACTGCATCAGCTTGGTGTACTAATTTCTCCATCCACTGGAGGTAAAGAGGATGATCCGGAAATCTTAATGCTCCATCTTTCTTAAAAATGTCTCGTGCAAACTGCTTAATTTTAGGACGATAATTCCAATCAAATCCTCCATGCCAACTTAGTTCCCAATCATCCATATCTAAAAGTAAAGGACGACGGCTGCTAAATTTCTTTAGTAGAGACAGTCCAAAACTTGTCGGCTTAGGTTTTACCGCATAAATAATATCTCCATCTATTTTTTGCAGAAGTTGCCGACTTGAACTCAAAAAATCCGGATAGTTTTTACCAGGAATAGAAATAATCTTAATTTCATCAGGAGGAATTGCATATAGTTCCTTACCAAAAAGGAAGCCAACAATTTCTACTATATAATTAAGCTTTTTCAGGACTTGTGCTAGTAAGAAAGCCCGAACACTACCGCCACCACTTAGATCACTGACGACTAAGGTAACTTTCATTATGACTTAACAAATTTTTTGATAGATGGCAACTAAAATAATTAAAATTAAGTTTTCGTGTTTCGAGCATTGTAAAATATGTTTCTACTTTGTGTGCATTTTTAATAGATAGTGTAACTACTACATTCATTGATTTTTCTCCTTTGACTTACAAGCCTAATTATTTTGTAATAAAACCACACATTCACTCGCTCCTACCAAAAAAATGACTATCTAGCCGCCCCTCAATCTTAACTTAAGCCCAGATTAATTTAAAAGTTTTTGAAATTCCAGAGAAAAATTTCTCCACGTCAAATGCTCCACAGTTTTTCTCACATCTGTTTTTATTTGAAATGCCTTTTCAATCAGTTCACATATTTCCGAAACCGAACTATCAGTATCAAACAAAAATCCATTCTCGCTGTGAACGATTATATCTGGACCAAATCCTGTTTTGCTGGCTACGGGAACGACATTGCACATCATCGCCTCCACCAAAGGAATTGGGCCTCCTTCTAACTTGGCAGAAGAGACGAAAACATCCATTGAAGCATAATATTTGGGATAATCTGAGTAGGGAGCTTCAATATAAACAAAATTTGGCAAAGCCTTCATCTCTGTAAATTTCTGGTACTTGTCCCATCCTTTACCAAGTAGAATAAACTTTCTATGAGGCATCATCTTAATGATATTAAAAATGCGTTCTGGTTCTTTCCGGTAATAAAAAGCTGTACAGAAGCCTATAGCACCATTTTGGCGTTGATGAGGTTGGAAAAGTTCAGAATCTGCGGCTCCCAAGATGTAAGTCACTTTTTGAGAGTTTACTCCTTGGGAAACAAGAAGCTTAGCGAACTGCGAACACATACATATAACCTTAGTCGCTTTATTGAGTGCGTATATGAGTTCATCGTCACTGATACCAATATCGGAGCGCGGATGTGTATGAAAAACGAATCTCTTACTTCCCCAAAGAAATGGATTTAGTTTTAGACACCCAGGTAGGAAAGAATAGTGTGCGAAAAAGTAAGCTTTAGATGGAGGAAGAGAAGATTCTGAATAATGGAAGCAATATTTACCGGAAAAATAGATTGCTATCTCTCTACATATAGCTTCCAATATCCAACCCTTTGCCAAATCCAAAACTACAAAAACTAAGTCATACTGTTCTAAAGCTTCAGATAAAGATGGCTGAGGTTGCCACTTGCTTATTAAAAATTTTATATAAGAACGAGCATATGGTATAATATGTAATGGTCTAGCAAGTTTTCTTTTGACATCCTGTTGCAGGTTTTTAAGCTGACTTTTAAAAGTTATAATAGTCATTTAATTTCTCCATAG
>JAQYWN010000720.1 GCA_029379265.1 Rhizonema sp. NSF051 | reverse complement strand
TCATAATACTGTGTAAATAAATACTAATGGATACTACGTTTTCTCTTGGACAAGAAGGAAATAAGTTACATCAAATCCAACATATCCTGCCTGTATTGCTTTTGCTTGGGGATATTATTGGCTTAGTTTTCAGCTTGACGCTGACTCTGTGGTTGCATTCTGGTCAATTACTTGATTGGTTTGATCCGCTATTTTATGTATTTGTCCCACTGGAACTCCTTGGGCTTTATCTGACAGACACTTACTATCCAGATACCCAAATTGCAGGTTTGCGGACTCCATCTCGCATCCTCATCTGCAATATCATCGTTAGTATAATCACCGCAGCTATTTTTTACTTGACTGGTGTTTGGGGGAAAGATCCCCTCGCTGGACGCTTAATTTTGCTTTTCAGCTTAGGAACATTTACACTCTGGGCGGTGATGTCACGTCTGTTGGCAGTCAAGTGGGTACAATCTCATTCCCAACAAACTCGTTGGCTGATGCTGGGTGCAGGCGAGAAAGCAATCCAATTTGCAAAAACCTTTGTGAAATTAAACTCTTTAGGGCGGTTATTTGTCTTAGCCGAAGCTGATCAAGATACAAATCTGTTAGCAAACAGTTCTTTGAATTGCCTTGGCAGCTTAAGCGATTTGCCGAAATGCAGTCAACAGTCTTGGTCAGGAGTGGTAGTGGCAAACCAAATGGACTTATCTGATGCACAGGTGCGGCAGTTGATGGAAATGCGGCTACAGGGTATCCCCGTTTACAAAATACCGGATGTTTGTGAAACTTTGTGGTACAAACTCCCCTCTTCTTTACTACAAGATAGTTGGCTGGCTTTTGGTGCTGGTTTTAACTTAACCTCTAGTAGCTTCAGTCTGAAGCTGAAGCAGCTTGCAGACATAATTCTGGCGTGGCTGTTACTCCTGTTTCTGTCTCCGCTCATGCTGCTTATGGCACTGGCAATTAAGTTAGATAGTCCTGGTTCAGTGTTTTATACTCAGGTACGGACAGGACAAGAAGGTAAGCCCTTTAGAGTTTACAAATTCCGCTCTATGTATCAGGACGCCGAAAAGTGTGGGATACAGTGGGCGCAGACGCGCGATCCTCGCATCACTAGAGTAGGACGCTGGCTACGCCTGACCCGAATCGATGAATTACCACAGATTTTAAATGTACTCCGGGGGGAGATGAGCTTGATTGGTCCGCGTCCAGAGCGACCGGAGTTTGATGTCAAGCTTAAACAAGAGATTCCCTACTATGATTTGCGTTATGTCGTCAAACCGGGAATCACAGGCTGGGCACAAGTGATGTATCCTTACGGCGCATCAGTTGAGGATGCCTACGAAAAACTAGCTTACGACCTCTACTACATCAAGAATTATTCCTTCTGGTTGGATTTAGCGATCGCCTTCAAAACCGTTCGAGTTATTTTGTTAGGTAAAGGCAGATGAACAAAAAAGTTTTAGTGACTGGCGGTGCAGGCTATATCGGCTCCCACGTAGTGCGACAACTGAGCGAAGCAGGCTACGACATAGTGGTCTACGATAATTGTTCTACTGGTTCACCAACGGCGGTGCTGCACGGTGAGTTGATTATTGCCGATTTAGCCGACACAGACCGTCTTTACCAAGTATTTAGCAAGCATCAATTTAGTGCAGTGCTGCACTTTGCCGCTAGTCTAATTGTGCCAGAATCAGTTCTTTATCCCCTCGACTATTACGCAAATAACACCCGCAATACCTTAAATTTGCTCCGTTGCTGTAGTGTGATGGGTGTTAACCAGATTATCTTTTCCAGTACAGCAGCTGTTTACGGGCAACCGACGGAAAATCCAGTAACGGAGTCTGCCGCAACACTGCCGATTAACCCATACGGACGCTCAAAGCTCGTGAGCGAATGGCTCATTTCCGACTACGGGAAAACTTCTCAATTGCGCTACGTCATTCTACGGTATTTCAATGTTGCAGGAGCCGATTCCACAGGCAAATTGGGGCAAATTTCACAGGCATCTCACCTAATTCAAGCTGCTTGTGATGCTGCACTCAAGCGCAAACCAGGAGTGCGAATTTTTGGCACTGATTTTCCCACATTAGATGGAACGGGGATTCGGGACTATATCCACGTTGAAGACTTAGCAGCAGCTCACTTAGATGCTTTGCGCTACTTGGAGAAAAATCAGGAAAGTCAAATTCTCAACTGCGGCTATGGGCAAGGCTACAGTGTGCGACAAGTTATCGAACGGGTAAAAGCAATTTCTGGAGTGGATTTTCCTGTACTCGAAACTGATCGGCGTGCTGGAGATCCAGCCTGTGTCACCGCTAATGCAGATAAAATCCGCGAAATACTCGGCTGGGAACCCAAATATAACGATTTGGATCAGATTGTATACACTAGCCTGAATTGGGAAATGCAGCGCGGAGAGTTGACTCGCGTTGCATAGATTCTTAAATCCCACAATTGCCGCATTTTTACGCAAATATTCAACAAAGTCTTTAAGATTGTCAGGAAGTTCTTAAACGAACCTCAGTTGCCCACACTGTAAAGTTTTCGTCAGTGTGGGCAGTTCACTCTTCTCCTTCATCATCAGAACTACAGCAAGCACGCTCATGCCGATTCTTTAAGCAATGGGCTTTCTTAGTGTCCTTGGCACTTGCAATCCGAGAGTGAATGCTCTTGCTACCATAAATAGAGACAGCGATAACCATAATAGGTTATTACTACCGAAGTACCACGCGGCGATCGCCATTGGGATAAAGCCTACCAGGGTAGCTATCAGTGTAGATTGGCGAAGCGTGCTACCTTGAGTCAAACCGAGGAAGTAGCCATCCAGCATGTAGGCAATTGATCCAAATCCTAAAACGGGTAGCAGCCAAGGGACATAACGATACAGGCCAGCGATAATTTCGGTATGGTTAGTCAAGAGTCCGAAAAGTGGTTGCGGACTGATAATAAAGGCGATCGCAAACATAAGTCCCAAGATCAAGCTGGTTCCTCCGGAAACTTGCACGAGTCGGATCAATCCCTCAGTCGTTCCTTTGCCTCGAAAAACCCCTGCCAAAATTTCTGTCGAGAATGCCAACCCATCGATGAGATATGCTGCCAGGGACACAACCTGCATTAATACTGCGTTCGTTGTCAGAACAACAGTTCCCAACGCTGCACTCAAGTTAGTGAACATCGCGAACGTGGAAATCAACGCTAAGGTGCGAATGAGAATCTCGCCGTTGAGCGTAAAGGCATCTTTTAAGGCAGACAATTCAAACAGCTTTCCAGTTAACCCTTTCACCTGCTTGAACTTAATCTCTTGGCAAAATAGCAGAATTCCCACCAGTAGCATAAGATACTGACTCGCTGCCGTTGCCAGTCCAGCACCTCTACTTGCCCATCCCCATCGGACAATGAAAATGTAGTCCAGCAGTACATTTGCCCCATTACTCACAACTGACAGCAGGAGTACTTTGTTGCTTTGTTCTCTTCCCAAAAACCAACCAATCAGTACAAAATTGATCAGCGTTGCCGGAGCACCCCAGATCAGAGCATTGTAGAAAGCTTCTCCTGAAGCTTTAACCTCTGGTGTGGCATTTAAGAGGGCAAAGCCCAACAGTCGCAACGGTTGTTGACACACCAGAATCGTTAACCCCAATCCCAGTGCTAAAACTGCATGCCGCAACCCAATCAGCAGTACGGATTCATTGTCTTCGCGTCCCATCGCTTGGGCAGTCATTCCAGTCGTAGCCATACGGAGAAAACCAAACGTCCAGTAGATATAGTTGAATAAAACCGTCGCTAAAGTTACTCCTGCCAGATGACGGATTTCTACCAAATGTCCCAGGAATGCGACATCCATCAGCCCTGAAAAAGGAACCATCAGGTTTGAGAGGATGTTGATGGTTGACAGTTTGAAGAACTGATACAAAAACGTTGGTTTTTGAGAGAAAGGCAAAATGAGGATACTCCTTCAAAAGCTGTCTAGAGGTTGTAACTCGGGTAGTCCGCGTAACCTTTTTAATTGGACTTCGGCGAGATTAGCTCCTTTAGAGAGATACCGTACCAGCCAATTTTCTTTGCAGTTGCTGATCAAAAGCAGAGTGTTAAAGGAATGGTATAATACTAATGTACCATCACCGTCCAGTCATATCAAATCTGTTAGCATCGGAGTAATTAATATGGAGCTATAAGTCAACAATGACGGATTGGTGACTTGACGGACTACTAGTTTTTATTCATCTAATTATATCGCTACCCTCACCTTGTCCTAGCAGCGTGCTACATTGAAGGTAGTTCTGCCTTTCTTTATAAAGAAATATAAATAATTCACTGATAGTTGCTAAATGCTTTAATGAACGTCTGGATTATTCTACTGAGATTCAAATCATAGTCTACCTAATATTCAGCAAAAATAGTAAAACGACAAATGGAGAACTAGATGAAAATGATTCTAAAATTGTGTAAGTA
>JAQYWN010000719.1 GCA_029379265.1 Rhizonema sp. NSF051 | reverse complement strand
CTCTATATCCAACTCAGGTAAGATACAGAGCGTAAGCAAAAAGATGGAAAAATATATAATTTAATCTACCCTCTAGATTTGATTTTATTAATTCACGTCTATCTATTGGTACAAGCAATCCTTGTATAAATAATTACATTTAATCGTAATATTTAATCCAGAAAAAATCCTAGTCAGTAAGTGAGAAAAGGCTAAGGCGCTCAATCTTTTGTGTAGGATAGATGTGCAGTATAATAAAAGCCCTAGCCGTAAGATAACTTCTTGGCTATTTCCAGGGCAATCCGTTTTAGATGTTGTAACGGGAACGGGAAATATTGCCATAGAAGCAGCGAAGAAAGTCGGCGCAATTTTAAGAAAAAGAGGAAAAATATGTTATCAAAATTAGCGATCGTTACAGGTGGAACTCGCGGAATTGGTTGGGGCATATCGCAGCAATTAGCCTTAAACGGATACAACCTTATACTGGGCTTTAATGCGAATGAAGAGGCGGCATTAACTGCAAAAGCGACTCTTGAATCTACATATGAGGTAAAAGTTGATATTGTTAAAGGTGATGTAGCTCAAGAGTCAACTATTGAAAGAATATTCCAATCTGTAGAAGAGAATTTTGCAGGTAAGCTGACAGCCTTTGTTCATAATGCTGGACTCTATGTTGGGATGACAACATCTGCTGAATCATCAGAGGCAAATAAAGCAGGCAATCTTAAGCGCCAGTTGCTAGGGAATAATAGTTTTACTAGCTTTGAGCAGTATGACTATTATCAAAATGTTTATCCTAAGTGCTTTATTCGATGTGTGGAGAAAGCACTTAATTACATGGAGAATGAAAACGGTTATATCGTAGCAATATCTTCTCCTGGATGTAACATTAGCCAAAAGCCACAGTTGCCCTACGTAATGCCAGGGCAAGCTAAGGCGGTTGTTGAGTTTTTAACAAGATACTACGCCAAGACATTAGCACCACGACGAATTACAGTCAATGTAGTTATTCCTGGTTTTACTAAGACGGAAGCTTGGAATTTTGTTACCTCTGAATCGGGTGGAGTCGATAGCGATACTATGAAAAATATAATCGAAAAGACGCCAATGCAACGTTGGGCATCACCGATAGAGATAGGTGAAGTCGTCGCGTTTTTATGCTCTCCTAAAGCAGGATTTATTACTGGAGTAGCACTACCTGTTGATGGTGGACTACATCTGAGTTAAGAATTTGGATCTTGAGAATAGCGTTCCATCACGGAGCGACTTAAATTCTTGATATTGAATTTTACCTTTTCTGATGTTGAATCCATACCTCATCAAAAAATCTACAGTTTATGCTGTGATATTTTTTTAGCTGATTTTAGTGTTTATGATCTATAAAACCGAAGTTATCAATTTCTACAACGCTAGGACAGATTATGATAATGATGTGACTCGCGATCGCGCGATCGCACTTTTTGATTACGCAACTTTATTCCCTGGGCAATTCGTTTTAGATGTGGCAACGGGAACGGGAAATATTGCCATAGAAGCCGCTAAGAAAGTCGGCACAAATGGTTCTGTGATTGGAATTGATATCGCCACAGAACTACTCAAGATTGCTCAGCAGAAAATTCAAGCCGAAAACTTATCGAATATTCAGTTAATTGAAGTCGATGCAGAAGCATATCAGCCTGAAGCGAATGAGTTTGACGCGATCTATTGTTCTTACGCGATCGTGCTTTTTCCCAATATTCCCATTATTCTCAGAAATTGGTATCGTTTTCTCAAACCCGGCGGCTTCATTGCATTTACCTGCTCGTCTGAAGATTCATATTTAGCATTGAAGATCGTAGAAGCTTGTGCAAAAAATGGCATCACACTTCCGAATCTACACGAGGCATTGGGAACACCAGATCGAATTCAACACGTATTAACTCAAGCCAAATTTAATCAAATCGAAATTCATCCCCGACAACTGGGGACTTATCTCAGCTTAGAAAAAGCCCAGAGCAGATGGAGTGGGCAATTCTGGCTACATATTGATAATCCGCTGCGAGAATTAAACCCGGAAAAAATTCGCCTTATTAAAGCGAGTTATGACGATGCTATCGCGGCACTAGAAACCGAGCAGGGCGTATGGCATGAGGAATTAATTTACTACGTTGTTGCTCGTAAAGCAGTTAGCAGCTAATCTCATGTCTGGTAAATTACTCCCAACATGAGTGTAATATTGAACAGCAACTTGTGCTGGTGTTAATTCCTCATAAGTCCTTAGCTATTCTTCTCGCTCTTGAGGGTAAAACTTTCCTTGATAATGTAAAGATGCATTACAGAGACGCATTTAACCAGACGTTAGAAAAGTTTAAAATTAGCGCTAAATCACTCTCACTTAGTAGTGGGGTGCAAGAGCGTCAAATCAGCCATTTTAGAAATGGTAAGGATTGGATGGCAGAAACTCTTTTTGATCTGGTTGCTGCGCTCCCTGACGAGGCACAAATGTACTATTTTGCGTGCGTAGGTGAGAAATCAGCACTACAAATAGTTGATAAGCGATCGCTTATCAAGTCCTTGCCCATCGCACGTAAATGTGAAATTCTCAGTCTAATTGCTGCTTCTTTAATGGAAAGTCTTGAAAACACCGAGCAAAGCAAATTCATGCCAGCAGCATCGTAAATTTACTATTTTCCGCATTACCATACTCTTGAATACTATAAAGCTTTCCTTCTGGACCTGCAGTAAGTAGAGGAAACGTCTGTCATGATTAGAAAAGAATTACTCTTTACCAAGAAAGCACAGGAGCGCTCTAGCGAGTAGCCATGCTTAAGAAACTGCAATTGAAACGGTTTAAGAATTTTAAAGATGCCGAACTCATTCTCGGTCCATTAACTCTTTTAGTAGGAACAAATGCTTCTGGTAAAAGCAATATTCGAGATGCCTTTCGCTTTCTTCATGGCATTTCTCGCAATTACAGCTTTGCTGAAATTTTTGGGGAAAAATGGATTGAAGGGGGAGTTCTGCAATGGCGTGGTATTCGTGGCGGGACGCGAGAAGTAACCTTTGATGGTGCGAAGAGTTTTGCAATAGATGTCTCATTTTCTCTTAAAGAAGGAACGGACGATCTCAAAGCAATTTACCACATCGAAGTAGATTTAGGAACAAATAGCCAAGCTCCCAGTTTAATTACTGAGCGATTAACCATTGCAGGACAAGAAGATAATTTTTTTGATGCGGAATCTATTTCCTCTCAAGGGCAGAAAGACTTAATTGTTAAGGTTTTGAATCGTCCAGTAACAAATCGTCCTACTCCTTTCACTCCTAACCGACCGATTGTTTCACAGCTAGCTGAACTTGCCACAGATATATCAATTGAGGAAAAAGCATTCGCCTCAATTAGAGAATTGGCAAAAGCTACGCTACAGGCTTTTAGTTCAATGCGGTTTTTAGATTTAAATCCAGATGCCATGCGACTGCCTTCAATACCTGGACAAACAATATTGGGAGATAGGGGGGAAAACTTATCTTCTGTATTGCAGAAAATTTGTGAAAACCCGGAAAGTAAACTTGCACTCCTGCAATGGGTACAAGAACTAACCCCGATGGATGCTATGGATTTTGAATTTCCTGCTGATTTTACAGGAAAAATATTGCTGACATTAATTGAGGAGAACGGGCAAAAAACATCTGCTATTAGTGCATCAGACGGCACATTACGTTTTCTAGCAATGATAGCTGCATTACTAGGACCAGAACCAGCACATTTCTATTTCTTTGAAGAACTGGACAACGGAATTCACCCCACCCGCTTACACCTGCTACTCCAACTAATCGAGCGTAAAGTTTCCCAAAGAACAATTCAAGTCGTAGCTACGACTCATTCACCGCAGTTGCTTAGACTTTTAAGTTCCCAATCGTTAGAATATGCTTCATTAACCTATCGCCTCTCAAATAGATCTGATGCCCAAATCAAAAGGATTATTGACATAACAGAAGCGCAACGTGTTATCAATGAACAAGATTTAGCACGTCTACATGAATCAGGGTGGTTGGAAGATGCAGTAGAGTTTTTGGAAGACGAGGATACAACTGAATGAATGTGCTCGTGATTCCAGAGGATTTCCGTAAGGATCAATATATGCTTAAGCCAATATTCATGGCGATGATGAAGGAAATAGGCAAACCCAAAGCTAGACGCTAGCAGAGGAAGCTGTGCGAAGGTATGAGCGAATTCGTCAACTTTGTCCTGAGAATATAACAGATCTCGAAGACAGAATTCGCTCATTCGTAACCTGAATGTAACGATTGTCTTTGATGGCATTACGCTTCGTGCGATCGCCTTCACTTCTAGAGTGCGTTACAACACAACAAGAGGCAGAACAAATTCTCTGTTGGTATACGTATCGTTGGCGGATAGAAGAGTATTATAAAATTCTCAAATCTAGAATAAATTAAATATTAGAGGAACCCCAAGAGCGCTTC
>JAQYWN010000718.1 GCA_029379265.1 Rhizonema sp. NSF051 | reverse complement strand
AATAAAGCTGGATATTAGCCAGCCATTTAACATTAGGGGGTGCATCGATGATTAGAATAAATTATAGTATTTTTACCAAATACGACTGTTTATCAGCGAGACAACAGCAGTCGTTATTCTATATTTTCGGGGATTACCATACATAGTTAGGGAACCACACACATCAGTAACTTGGTAGTCAAACCCAAAACTAAAATCATAACTGATGTCTAAAAATTGCATATTTCTTTCTTTTCGAGGAAATGGCTTGAGACTAATAGATTCTTATCAGGTATAGCTCTATCTTATCACTCTGACGAGATAAAAATAGAGGCTAAATGATGAAGATTAGACTTAGTGAGAAGATTAGCGATTGCCTAAGAGGCAGCACCAAAGCTCACGGTTTACGTGGAAACACATCCTAATAAATCTTTATCAGTAAAACTTGATCTGGGGAAAGGTTCATGTTTTTCCTATAGCGAAAGTGATAAAAATGGACAAGGTAATAAGAAATACAGACAACCCCAGACATATCCCTCTTAGGACAAAACACTAAGAGGGTCTGTTAGGGGCAGTTATACATCAAGTAATTGCTGAGTTAGCCAGATAGGCTGACTTGCTATGCAGCTGTGAAACCTTGGCCGGGATTTCAGCAACAGCTGCATCAGACGCATACGTCCACATTTTACAGTTGATGCCAACTGGGGATCTATTATGACAAATTATTCGGGTTATCACAACTCTAATGCGAGACATAAAGCAAGAATAAAAACAATGAGTCAGCTAATTTGCTCTTGAGACAGGAGTCAGAAGCAACACACATAATGACAATCCGGGTTTTTTTAAGGACAAAATTTTAGGACATTCAGGATTCAAATTACAATGATTGTCCTACGAGCGAGTAGAACTTCAAGGTCTCTACCGTTACAAAGAGTCATCTGCCAGTGTCGTACAGAATTCTTCTGTCTCCTAATCTCCTGACTCCTAAATTCCCCGGTACATGACAGATATAATTGCGACCGATCAATAAATTCTGTGTTGGAGGGAAGGGAATGCCAGCAGTGTTTTCACAAGCTCAGCTGATGCGACAACTCGCCACGAATTTGGGCGAGACGCTTTCAGAAACCGATTTGCAAAACTGCATCGCTAATGTAGAAATCCTAGAACCACCACCTGCTAAACAGTTCTGGCAGTCAGTAGATGCGAGTCCAGGTATCTACATCATCCTTGATGGTAAAGTCAGATTGCTGGATATTTCTGAGAACTTGATCGCCACCCTAACGAGTGGATCATCGTTCGGTGATCTAACTCTGTTTCCCAAACAAGACTTTTTACCCTATGTTGCCAGGGCATCAGCAAACTTAAAGCTTTGCTATGTTAAGGAAGAAGCATTACAGACTTTAATACACAAGTACCCCCAAATCCATGATCGCCTGCACAAGCAAGCCGAATTATGGGATATACTCCTGTTTTATTGGCAAAATGCAGAACTTCCTGGCAGTACATCTGATTTTGAGGGTCTCGGTAAAGCCTTATCTTTGTTTGAAAAGCACAATATCGATAAAATAGGTGAAGCGTCTGTACCGAAAGATACCAAGCTATTGCTACTGCGTCGAGGTCAACTGGTACATTCTGAAGGCAACTCTTTAACAATAGGCAAAATATTCCCTAACCCAAAAAAGGGGAGTTGGCAGGCTACGCAACCAACAACAGCCTATATCCTCAAAGATGCAAATTGGCTAACTGCAGTAGAGTACTTTCCGCAATTAGCATCTGTTGACCCCCAAGAACACCCAGTTGAGGTTAACAATCGTCAGATTGCCTCTCACAAGTCTAGACCAGAACGTGCCTCCTCCCAAAATGTCATTCCCTTTCCCCAACGAGATCCGGCGTCAAAAGAAAAGCCCTCAAAATCGCGTCCATACTTTCCCAGTCCAAAAGTCCGAGTCGGGCATTGGTTGGGACGCCTTTCTAAGACTTTTCCATTCTATGCCCAACAAAGTGCCTCTGACTGCGGTATCGCATGTCTGGTGATGATTGGTCGCTATTGGGGTAAGCACTTCAGTTTAAATCGGCTGCGGGATATGACTAACGTCAGTCGCAGTGGCGTATCTCTGCGTGCTTTAGCAGCAGCAGCAGAAAGTATTGGCTTTGCGACTCGTCCGGTGAAAGCTAGTCTCGATAAATTGGCACAACAACCTCTCCCAGCGATCGCCCACTGGGAAGGCAAACACTTTATTGTTGTCTATGAAATCAACGATAAGCGAGTCATTGTAGGCGATCCCGCCATCGGTCAACGCAGTCTGACAAAAGCCGAATTCAACGCTGATTGGACGGGTTACGCTTTATTGCTACAGCCGACAGCGATGCTGTTTGAAACCCAAGAAGAAGCGACAGGTTTTTGGAAGTTTTTTGAGATTATCAGACCACACTTTCGGGTATTAGTAGAAATATTCGTCGCTTCGTTTCTAATTCAAATCTTCGGATTGGTGACGCCTCTATTTACCCAAATACTCCTAGATAGAGTGATCGTGCAGGGTAGTCTCCCAACTTTAAATGCCGTCGGTTTCGGGTTACTGATTTTTGGACTGTTCCGCATTGTCATCAATGCAGTGCGGCAATATCTCTTAGATCACACCGCTAACCGCGTCAGCGTCTCGCTGCTGGTAGGTTTTATGAAACATACCTTCCGATTACCTCTCAGTTACTTCGAGTCGCGTTATGTTGGTGACATCGTTTCTCGTATCCAAGAAAATCAGAAAATTCAACGCTTTCTGACTGGTGAAGCATTGTCAGTTATACTCGATCTGCTGACATTAGTCATTTATCTAGGATTAATGTTCTCTTACAGCTGGCAATTAGCAGTGCTGGTACTCATGGTTGTACCGCCATTCTTTATCTTGGCGCTGGCTAGCACAAGTATATTGCGCCGCATCTCTAGAGAAATTTTTAATGCTGGAGCCGAAGAAAACAGCTATCTCATTCAATCTCTGACAGGAATTCGATCTATCCGCTCAATGGCGATTGAGCAGACAGTACGTTGGCATTGGGAAGAACTGCTGAATAATTTAGTCAAAAAAGGCTTTAGTGCGCAGGTGATTAGCAACCGCTTGCAAATCATCAGTTCCACCATCCAATTGTTAATTAACACAGGATTGCTCTGGTACGGAGCATGGTTGGTCATCCAGAACCAACTTACCATTGGACAATTAGTTGCCTTTAATATGCTGTTAGGCAATGTCCTCAGTCCGTTCCAACGGCTGGCGGCGCTGTGGAATCAATTACAGGAAATCATTATTTCTACTGAACGGATTAATGATGTTCTCGACGCCGAACCAGAAGAAGATTTACATAATAAACCCCGCCAGTCCCTACGCACGTTTCGCGGCAGCATTCGCTTTGATAATGTGACTTTCCGCTATCACCCAGAAAGCGAGATGAACGTTTTGGAAAATTTGAGTTTTGAAATCCAACCGGAACAAACTGTAGCAGTTGTGGGGCGGAGTGGTTCTGGGAAAACAACTCTCTCCAAGTTGATTTTAGGCTTGTATCCCCCTACCGAGGGTAAAGTCTTGATCGACGGTTTAGATGTGACGAGTATTTCCCTGCGATCGCTACGTTTTCAAGTTGGTGTTGTCGATCAAGATTCCTTTTTGTTTGGCGGTACCATTCGGGAAAACATCAGCATCGCTCATCCAGAAGCCTCTCAAGAAGATATTGTAGAGGCAGCGCGACTGGCTGGAGCCGATGACTTTATTCGACAACAACCGTTGGGTTACGAAACTCAAATCGGTGAAGGCGGCGGAATGCTATCAGGTGGACAACGCCAACGCTTGACGATCGCCCGTGCTTTACTTGGTAATCCCCGCTTAATCATTTTTGATGAAGCCACTAGTCACCTCGATTCTGAGTCTGAACGCATCATTCAAAACAACCTGAAAACAATACTGGTTGGGCGTACAAGTCTGATTATTGCCCATCGCCTTTCTACTGTACGTAACGCCGACCTCATTTTGGTGCTAGATCGTGGCATACTAGTCGAAAGCGGCACTCACGACGACTTAATTGCTAAAAGAGGTCATTACTACTACCTAAATCAACAACAGCTTGCTCAAGTGGGTTAGTAAGCATTCAGCTATCAGCACTTAGCAATTTTTCAAAGGAGAAAGCGGGTTTCTTTGCACCAATCTATCCTTAACTGAACCGTATTGCTGTATAAACCACCCAAGCGCTTATATAAGTGAACAATCGCCATAGGTTGATAACCTATGGCTTTTTATTGAGCCAATACCGCGCACAGCGAGTAGACGCGGATTCAGTCTAGAATCCACGCGTTAGCTTTTCGTCCTAATTTATTTGTACGGTGTTTTCCATCTTTTGAGGACTAAATTCTTTTAATTAAATAACTTAACGCTATAAACTCTTTTATGATTTGATTTCCCCTTCATAATGCTTCCTCAGTTTAAATA
>JAQYWN010000717.1 GCA_029379265.1 Rhizonema sp. NSF051 | reverse complement strand
AGATTTAGCCAAAAATCAACCTTTAATGTGCCACTTTAAGGTGCGTTTGCCCTGGGATGATTTTGAGGAGGAGATGATAAACTTCATCGAACCCCTAACTTTTTCGCCTCGTAGCGGTGATATTACTAGCACTGAGAAGAAGTGGGTAAAGTTTTTGTATTTTTATCGATTACAATATACTGGGAAACCCAATATAGTTAACCAGAATGATTTACTCCAACGAGTTTGGGGTGTAACTGCAGGGGCGGGAACAGATGAAACCATCCAGGAAGATGGCAGAACACTTCGCGATCGCCTTCATCTAATTTTTGATTTATTAGGAATTGAGCATCGTTCTAAAAGAAAAGAACGTTGAGCGAAGCAGAAGCAAGCGCGATACTCCTTACTCCTGGTGTGCCGTGACCAACTGGAAAAAGCCGTACTTGTACGTAGAGACAGTTAGATATTAATGTAGCTAATATAGCTTGTTATATCATCTACTACATTATGTGATGAATTATGATCTAGATGACCGTTAAAAAACCTTTGGTAATCAAGCAGCCAGAAGTTGGCAACTTAATTCGTGAACTTCGTCTCGCGACTGGTCTAACCCAAGAACAATTTGCAGCAGTATTAGGCGTTACCTATCCCACCGTCAACCGTTGGGAGAGAAGAAGGTCTCGACCCTCGCCGATGGCTATAAGGCGGATTGAGGAAAAGCTGCAAGAGATGGGTGACCAGGGGCAGGATTTACTCGCGAAGTATTTAAAGTAGGCGTAGCCCGCCGTAAGCATCGCTCCCTTTGTGGGAGTAGAGATAAAACGCATATATGAGATAGTTATCGCTCTCTTTAGAGAACTATAACCATAGATATGATATGGCGTTGTACCTAACAGCAACTGCCACTTTAGATCGCTTTTTTTTAAAAGTGTGTTCTGTAGCGAACTTATGCGGGATCGCATTCCTTAATTACATACAGTTATTACACACAGTGACAGTCTTGGAGCAAAGACTAAAGACTTTTTTTAACATAGGAATATTATTTAAATGGTAGAGCGACTACTGCAGCTAGATGACGTTCGACATATAGAGACACCAGAAAAAATAGCATTTTTGTTTCACAAGATTGGATACAACGCTTCTGCTCGACAGTTAGCTATTGATGACTTAGAGCTACCCCAAAGGAGTGCTGAAGCTATCTGGGAAGCGTACATGATTGCCGATTATAAAAAGGGCAGTGAGTCACTACAAGTCCTGCTATTTCAGCTGGATTCTGATGAGTGGCAATCTCCTAGTGTTGCTAGTAACAGGATGCGATCGCTTGCCCAGAGTCTTTGTCGGCGACCCTCAAATTTTCTACTCTTGGGTACAAAAGACTATGACCAGATGATGTTGGTCAACCCGCGAAAGACCCTTGATAGCGATATGAATTTAAAGGTCAATATTCGCAAACTACTGATTGACCGTACCAATCCGACCAATTATGACCGTGACCGCTTGGAAGCGATCGCCGCTCGTGATCTCTCTCCCCAAAAACTTTATGATGCTCAGTGTGAAGCTTTTGACGTTGAGAAACTGACTAAAGAGTTCTATAAAGGCTATCGGGAAATCTTTGAGCAGGTCCAGCAGGTGATTAAAGACAACAACCCTCACCCATACTTTGAGGACAAAAGCCGTCTGCACTCCTTCTCTCAACGTCTCCTAGGACGCATTATGTTCCTCTACTTTTTACAGAAGAAGGGGTTTTTAGGAGGCGATCGCGATTTCCTGAAAAAATGGTATCCCAAGCGTTCTGAGCAAGAGGACACTGACTTTTATACCGATTTACTAGAGCCAGTATTCTTCAAGATACTTAACCAGCAACGTCTTAATCACGAGTCACCTTGGGGCAAAATTCCTTATCTGAATGGTGGACTATTTGACCGAGATTATGGGGTTAATGTGAAGGATGCATCTGGTACAGAAACACCGCCGCAAATTCAACTGCCGAATTCTCTGTTTAACCCTAGTGGTGAGAAAGGCATCCTCAAGTTTTTCAACAGCTACAACTTCACCATAGCTGAGAACGTCCAAGGGGATGAAGAAGCAGCAGTTGACCCTGAGATGTTGGGTAAGGTATTTGAAAACCTGCTAGCAGCTGAGGAGCGAGGGAAAATTGGCGCATTTTACACACCACGGGGAATTGTGCATTTTATGTGTGTAGAATCGCTCTCGCGCTATCTGGCAGATGCTAGTGATATAGATATAGAGACAGTCAAGCAACTTGTAGAAGCTGATCCTGATTTGCCTGATGCCTACTTCAAGGAACTACTGACAAAGGAACAGGCGAAGAAGTTAAAGCAAGTCCTAGAGTCTGTTAAAATTTGTGATCCTGCGGTTGGGTCGGGGGCTTTCCCATTAGGAATGATGCAGGTGATGTTGGCAGTACGGCAGGTGATCGCCCGACGGGAGGGGATAACTGTGCAACGGGGCAGCCTTACCATTAGCCAGTGGAAGCGGGATATCATTGCTAACAACCTATATGGTGTGGACATTAAACCAGAAGCGATTGAAATTGCCAAGCTGCGGATGTGGTTATCAATGGTAGTTGACATTCCTACTGTTGATGATGTAGAGCCACTACCCAATCTTGATTACAAGCTGATGTGTGGAGATTCACTCATTTCTACGATTCACGGTGAAAGGTTAATTCCTGACCCTACCAAAGATCAGCAGACAATGCTAGCTGTAACGCCAGTACAGACAGCTATTCAACCCTTAGTAGATTTGCAACATCAGTATTTCACATCTCATGCTGATGAGCGAAAAGTTCTCAGGCAGAGGATTATAGAGGCTGAAAAGAATGTGTTTCGAGTGGCGATCGCTGACCGTCGTCGATACTGGGGGACTGAGCAGCGCAATTTGCAGCAAGGCATTAAAGATTTAAAGGGGAAAGCCAGTCGCGCCCAAACTTCATTGCAGCAGACTAATACTGCTAAGTTGCAAGAGTTGGACAGGATCGAGGCTGATGTGGAACAGAGGGTGCGATCGTTCAACTTCTTTCAATGGCATCTGCATTTTAATGAAGTGTTTCAGCAGCAGGGTGGGTTTGATCTTGTGATTGGCAATCCGCCTTATGTGAGACAGGAGCAGATTAAAGAACTCAAACCAGCACTCAAGGAAGAATATGACTGTTACACCGGGGTAGCTGACCTCTTCATTTACTTCTATGAGTGTGGATTTAACTTGCTCAAGTTTGGAGGACATTTGTCTTACATTACGTCTAACAAATACTTCCGGGCAGGCTATGGTGAGAAGCTGCGTCAATTCTTAGGGGAAAAGTCACAAGTACAGGTGTTGATTGATTTTGGTGATGCACCAGTATTTGAAGCGATCGCATACCCAAGCATTATTTTGGTTAGTAAGAGTAAGCCAAAGAATCATCAAGCTCGTGTGCTCAAATGGGAAACTGGGAAGTCTATCGACGAGTTTGACTTGGTGTACAAAAACCAGAGTTTTTATATGCCTCAAAAAGAATTAAGATCTGATGGTTGGCGGCTAGAGTCTCAGCCTGTGTTGCGTTTGTTGGATAAATTAAGAAATGCAGGTACTCCATTGGGTGAGTATGTAAATGGTAAGTTTTATCGGGGTATTGTCACAGGTTTAAATGAAGCATTTGTTGTAGATAGAGCAACACGGGATAGGTTGATTGCTGAACATGAATCATCGGCTGAGGTGTTAAAGCCTTTTCTCAGGGGAAGGGATGTTAAGCGGTGGTGTGTGGATGCTCAGGACTTATGGCTGATTTTTACTAAGAGGGGAATTGATGTTTCTAAATTTCCAGCTATTCATGATTATTTGTTGAATTATAAAGACCGATTAACTCCTGGTATAAAAGGTGGTAGAAAAGTAGGGAGTTACAAATGGTATGAAATACAAGATAATATTACTTACTATCAAGAGTTTGAAAAAGTTCAAATCGTTTGGGGAAATTTATCAACTAAGCCTAATTTTACCTTTGCTAAAGCAGGATATTATTTAAGCGCACCAGCTAACTTAATAGCTTCACATAGCAAATATCTACTCGGTATTCTTAATTGTCAGGTAACTCAGTATTTAGTTTCTCAAAGTGCAGCAACTAGACAAGGAGGTTTTTTAGAGTATAAACCTATGTATGTCTCTCAGCTTTCTATCCCCACGGCTTCCAAAACAGACTGCTTGGATATAGAAGCCTTAGTCCAAAAATGCCTTGATACCGAAGGTCAAGATGGGAAGAATTGGGAAGCAGAAATAGATAATAGGATAGCTCATCTGTATGGGCTAACGGCTTCAGAGATCAAGATTATTACAGGAGAGATAGTAAAATGACTTATAAAATCAGAGTAATAAAAGCTAAAAGATTTCGTTCTTTAATGAACATTGAATTAAATATTGATACTAATACAAGTTTTATAAGTATTTGTGGAGAAAATAATACAGGTAAAACAAATGTACTAA
>JAQYWN010000716.1 GCA_029379265.1 Rhizonema sp. NSF051 | reverse complement strand
TGAAAGAGTATTTATCAGATAATTTTGATGTAGTGTTTGAGTCAAATCAAAGCTATAGCAATCCTATTTGAGTTGTGAAAATCTCCAGAAGTTCAAAGCACCTCTTTATAAGGCTTTCAACCTTTTTTGTTTTTCCCAAATGATTTAGGATTGCTATATGTAGGCATCGGCAGCTATTTACTATGGATTACAAAACTTCAAGGCAACGCTTGGTTTCAAGAATCTTGTCAATTTGAAATATATCGAAGCTCCTTTTTAGGCTTTTTTTTGCCACTTAATGCTGCACCAGACTCAGGCACAGGCTGCAAAATAAAAGCTCGTGTTTGCTTTTGCCCAAGGTTATTGGTATATGAGCCATAACCGACAATTTGCCCAAAATCGTTTATCCCTGTAGCCTGTGTTAGCTCCCAGCCAGAGCCTCCAACTAATAAACTGTTCAGGTCGGAAATCTGCCCATCTTCCCAAATAAAAGCATGAGAAACTTCTTGACCTGTGATTGCATTCTTCGCTGTGTTTGAGAAACCAACAACCTGTGTCAGATTGTTGATACTCAGAGCGTTACCGAGGCTACCGCCAAGGCTCCCCAAGTCCGTCTCGTTACCGTTTTCCCAGATAAAGGGGATTGATTTATTTGCTTCAGGAAGATACTGACCAACTACCTGGCTAGCATTATTAATGGCTAAGGCCAAGCTTTGCAACCCACCAAATGTCCCCAAGTTTTGCAGAGCAAATTTTCCATTCTTGTCTTTGCGCCACAGAGCTGCGGTTACTGTCGTTTGATCAGCACCAGTCGCAACATTGCCTACCAATTCACTTTTGTCATTGATGGATCTAGCCGCGCCAATAATACCTCCCAATGTTGGTAACTCCGTCACGACGCCCTTTGACCAATAAAAAGCACGGGATGGTCGAGGAACAGGAAAACCAGGAACACTAGCAACACCTGGAACAGTCCTAGCATCTATGTACTCACCTGCCACTTGGTTTTTGTTATTAATGTCGCGGAAATACTTTTCCACCACATTATCCTCGCCGTAATATGCTCCGCTGTAACCTCTGGAAGCATTTTTTGTCCAGATAAAACCCTGCTCTTGATCTCGTCCGATGACACTGTCTACAGTACCTGCTATGGTGCCACTGTCATTGATGGATCTGGCAACCGCATCAACATAACCGAGTTCGGGTAATTGTGATATCTTTCCGCGATCCCAGACAAAGCCATGATTGGCTTGATCAGCTCCCACTTCCCTGCCCACAACTTGACCAGAGTTATTGATCGCATTGGCGCGAATATCGGTACTATCAGAACTGAAGTTACCAAGGTCAGTAATAACATACGCAGACGCAGCAATGACCTGGCTGGAAGTGCTTGTGGCTATTCCGGCAATACTTAAGACTGCAATAGCACAACCAATTTTACCAAAATTCAATCCAAGCTTGTTCTTGCGAGTCTTGATATTCGTTGGCACTGAGAAACTTTTTGCAAAGCTCACATGCAGACAATCAGCAGATTTCAGATTCGAGAGAATATTTCTCATTTATTACTCCTCTATTTTTTTTGACAAACAAACTACTACAGAATATAGCTTCTGTAGTTTTTAAAGAGACTGTTTTTCTCTGGTGTAAGTTATGTTAGTAATCATTTTCAACATGAATAGAAGATTTTGTCAATAAAAGCTAAGTATAAAAATTGATTATCAAAAATGGCGATGCAAGCAGTACTTGTACCCCAAAGTCTGTATTTCTTTTTGTAATCTAAAAGTAGTAACTTCCACCCAAGGTATTAACTATCCATTCTGGTGTGACAAGAGATCTAGAGAGATTGGTAATAAAGTGCCCAAAGTTACCATAGAGTTGGAACGAAAGAATGAGGGTTTGAGGCATATCGTTACATACTACAAACTGAGTTTTCGTACTACTTTGCCCTTAGGCACCTGGACGAACACATCAGGCGTGCGGTTGTCTGGGTTAGGGCTAGGAGTCAGACCAAGCTAATAGGCTAAAGCCCCAGAGTAAACGTTGGCAATGCCAGGACTACAGTTAGGTGCTGAAGTCGTAGAGCCTGATGAAGTACCTATACAGAGAAGGAGATTTCTCAAACTGCGCAGATATCGAGTCACATCGCTAATCTTGCTTTGATCTTTGAGCTATACCAGGGAGATCTCATCCTGAGTAGCCTGACTCACGGCATTAGGATCTCCGAGGTGAAAGTTGATCGCATCCGGGATCTAGTTATCTTAAAGCCGAGTTCCGACACCATTACGGGGGTCTTGACCATGCTTAGCGACTAAAACCACCAGGGTATTGTTAGCTAGAACTGAATTACTACGAATTGCTCTCAGAATTTTACCGATACTCTCGTCAGTATGCTGCACAGCATCAGCCAAAACGCTAGACGGGCCGATAGGTCGGAGTCGCCCTGATCGCATTCGGATTGTTACTCGGATTACCGTTGTTGTCGATGCCGCAATCAAGTGCCTTTTCGCCAACGCTAATAAAATGCGATATCTAGGACAAAACTTAACAGATTCGAGAATTTCTTTAATTGTCGAAATAAAGATTTTATGAAGACAAGCAATTAGGTTGATGCAGATTAGCACAAGTCTAGTACGCTTTAGTTAAGCAATAGTAATAATTACTCCTGTCACTAAAATTTCATAGTGGCGAAATTAGCACCTCAAATTTGAGGTACTAGGTTGGTGCATTGAATTGCTAGAACGTCTGGAGAGCAGTGAATATACGGTAGTCAATTGACACCATTATACAGACAGGAAAACTGAGTTTGTACGTTTCGACTACTCAGGGGAAGCATATACTTTCAACGATTTTTGCCTAATGAATAAGGAGAATAACAAATTGCTGCTACATAGTTTAAAGAAGCGATGCTTAAAAAAATTAGCGTCAGCCCAAGCCTTGACTTCAGGTATGGGGAGCGTTGCGATCGCCACAGTGTTATCCTGTTTCGCCTCTCCTGCTGACGCTGTAAATTTAACGTTTGTTCCAGACGATCTGGTTGTATCGCGCAGCGTTTATCAGGGCAATGCGAACACCGTTACAGTAGGGCAGACGCTTCCAGGCGGAGGTACGGCGACTAACAACGGACTCTATCCAAATGTTTTCAATAACGAAAAGGTTGATGCCAGCTTCGGCGTCACGTCGCCAATTTTCCTTGACCAGATTACCACATCTGGTCAGAATGCGGGTACGGTGTCTATCGATCCTACCATCATTACCACCAGCTTCCCATCGAAATCGGAACTGTCGTTGAATCTCACAGGCGACGGTACAGGACTGACTTTTATGGGTTACAGCACCGGCATCAACCAGCTCGACGTGTCAAACTCCAACACACCGGGTATTATCGAACCGGGAAACCCCGTGACAACAACTCCCACCTACAGGGCAGTTGGACAACTCAACTATGATAATTCCCTCCAGGTAACCACAACCAACGCATACCCTGGCAATAATGGTCGTGCAGCAATACTGGCTCCGAACGGAGTATACTACACCGTGGGTAACGGTGGTAATGGAAACGGATCGACGGCGGTCACCAACGCGACAGGCGTACAAATTGTGAATCCTGGTCAGAAAGCGACTTCTACAACTCCGACGATCCCGGTAGGACAGTACAACATCACTCAGAATGGTTACACGGCTGACAAGACTGCTAAGGACAACAATTTCCGTGGCGAGACTATTTACAACAACACCTTGTACACAACGAAAGGGAGCGGTAATAACGGGATTAACTCTGTTTACCAGGTTGGTAGCGCAGGCACTTTACCGAATCCAGCCAACGCCGCGAATACCCCGATATCCATTCTGCCCGGATTTAACACCACCCTTGCCAGGAACCCGCTACCGGGTGTTCAGAATAATCCCTTCGGACTCTTTTTTGCTAATCCGAATACGCTGTATGTTACTGACGAAGGCAACGATGCAACCACTACTGCTGGCGGCATTGCATCCACGAACGTTTATGGCGGACTTCAAAAGTGGAGTTTGGTCAATGGCACTTGGGTTCAGGATTACGTCCTCACGAATGGACTCCAGTTGGGTAGTAACTACACTGCAGTTGACCCCGTTACCGGAAATACTTACAATACTGCAACTGAAGGGCTGCGCAACCTCACTGGAAAAGTTAACAGTGATGGGACTGTCAGTCTCTACGCAGTGACTTCAACTATTAGTAACGCAACCGATCAAGGAGCTGATCCGAACAAATTGGTTGCAATCACTGACAATCTCTTAAACACTACAGCAGCGCTAGCGGCAACTGAGCAGTTCAACGTCATTGACAACGCCAAATACGGTGAAGTGCTGCGCGGTGTGTCCTTCGCCCCAAGCTCAAAACCAGTACCTGAACCTGTCACTATCCTCGGCTCAGTGATAGCTATGCTCAGATCTTGCACCTACGGTATAAACCAGGAGTAGGCGAATAAAGAGTACAAAA